>NZ_JBKFBD010000010.1:0-128656 GCF_053345975.1 Microbacterium sp. C23T
ACGGCCGGTCCGATCGGACCGGCCGTTCGTGTTTGCGTTTGCCTGCGGAGACGTCAGGACGTCGAGACGGTGGTGAGCTGCAGCAGTCCCTCGCCCGTGATCGACAGTGCGCCGATCACTGCGGGGGAGGCCTGCGTCTCCTGGATGAGCGAGCGGTACGCCGTGGTGACCGGGTCGCGGCGCACCGGGTCGGCGACGGCGCCACCGGCCAGCACGCGGGGGACGAGCACCGTCCCGCCCGCCCGGACCAGTCGCAGGCCGTGCTCGACGTACTCGATGACGCCCTCGGGGTCGGCATCCACGAGCACGATGTCGTAGGACGCCTCGTTCATGCGCGGCAGCACCTCCGAGGCGCGGCCGGTGATGAAGCGGGCGCGAGCCGGCGGGATCCGGGCCTCGGCGAAGGCCTGGCGGGCGGCGCCGAGATGCTCGGGCTCTTTGTCGATGGTGGTGAGGGTCGCGCGGGGGGAGCCATGCAGCAGCCAGAGCCCGGAGACTCCGGCACCCGTCCCGATCTCGACGATGTTGAGCGCCTGCGACACTGCGGCGATGACCGCGCACTGGGCGCCGATCGCCGGGCTGATCGGTGCGGCCCCGAGCTCGAGCGCATGCGCGCGGGCACGTGCGATGTGCTCCGGCTCGCTCGTCGCCTCGTCGACGAACCGCTGGTTCGCGTTCTGCTCTCCCATCGGAATCCTCCGCCCGCCAGCCTACGCGGCCCTGCGGCGCTGGCCGCACAGGCACGGCGGTAATCTGAAGGCATGATCTTCGGCCTCACGATCGAGAAGCTCCTGCTGATCGGACTCGTCGCGGCACTCATCCTCGGACCCGAACGGCTGCCCCGCTATGCGGAGGCCCTCGCCGGCCTGACCAAGCGGGCGCGGACCTGGGTGACGACCGCGCGGACGCGCGTGCGCGACGAGATGGGCGAGGACTTCGACGACGTCGACTGGCGCACGCTCGACCCTCGCCAGTACGACCCGCGTCGCATCATCCGCGAGGCGCTCCTCGACGACGCTCCGGTCGCGAGCATCGCCGCCCCCCAGGCGCCGTCCGCCCCTCTGCCGCCGACGGAGCCGGTCCGGTCGCCCTACCGCAGCCCGATCGACGGCCCCACGCCGTTCGACAGCGAAGCGACCTGACCCCGGCTCCGGTCAGCGCGGGCGGAACGGGAGCGAGCGGCCCGAAAGTCCGCGCGGCGTCTGAGCCAGCGTCTCCGCGATGCCGGCGATGGCCCGCGCCGCAGGGTCGTCGGGGTGTGCGATGACCGCCGGGGTCCCGGCATCCGCATCCGTCCGCAGCATCGGGCTGAGCGGCACCGAGGCCAGCAGCGGCACCTCGGCCTCCGGCTGCGAGAGCGATTCGGCGACCGCGGCGCCGCCGCCCGCGCCGAACACATCGACCGTCGTGCCGTCGGGAAGCGTCATGGCGGCCATGTTCTCGACCACCCCGATGACACGCTGGCCGGTCTGACGCGCGACGACGCCGCTGCGCACCGCGACGTCGGCGGCCGCCGCCTGCGGCGTCGTGACGACGAGCACTTCGGCGTTGGGAAGCAGCTGCCCCACCGAGATCGCGACGTCGCCGGTGCCGGGCGGCATGTCGAGCAGGAGCACGTCGAGGTCGCCGAAGTAGACGTCGGTGAGGAACTGCTGCACGGTGCGATGCAGCATAGGCCCGCGCCACGCGACGGCGCCGACCGGCGCGTCACCTTCCGCGCGGCGCAGGAACATGCCGATCGAGATCACCTTCACGCCGTAGGCGACGGGCGGCAGCATGAGGTCGTCGACGCGCGTCGGCTGCGGCACGGTGCCGTCTGCCGCCACGAGCCCGAGCTGGCCGGGGATCGAGAAGCCGTGCACGTCCGCGTCAATGAGCCCGACGGCGAGTCCGCGTGCAGCCAGCGCGGCGGCGAGGTTGGCGGTGACCGTCGATTTGCCGACGCCGCCCTTGCCGCTCGTGACGGCGATGACGCGAGTGAGCGTGCCGGGGCCGAACGGCATCTCGCGCGCGCGTCCGCCGCGCAGCCGCTCGGTGAGCGCGTGCCGCTCGGCGGGCGTCATGACACCGACCTCGAGCGCCACGTCCGTGATCCCGGGAACGGATGCTGCGGCCGCGCGCACATCGGAGGCGATCCGGTCCGCCGCGGGGCACCCCACGATCGTGAGGGCGATCCCGACGTGCGCGACGCCGTCGTCCACCGAGATGTCACGGACCATGTCGAGCTCGCCGATGGGGCGACGCAGCTCGGGATCGGAGACAGCGCCGACGGCGGCGCGGACGGCGTCCGCGGAGACCGCGCTCATCGTGCGGCGCCGTCCTCGACCTCGGAGGAGTTCTCGAGTTTCTCGAGCATGGCGCGCAGCTCGCTGCGGAGGACGTCGCGTGTGAGGACCTGGTCGGCGAAGTCGTTGACGGCCATCCGCAGGGCGACGACCTCGCGCGCGAGGTACTCCGTGTCGGCGAGGTTGCGCTCGGCGCGCTGACGGTCCTGCTCGATCTGCACGCGGTCGCGATCGTCCTGCCGGTTCTGCGCGAGCAGGATGAGGGGCGCGGCGTACGACGCCTGCAGCGACAGGATGAGCGTCAGCAGCGTGAAGTTGGTCGCCGCCGGGTCGAACTGGAGTTGCGGCGGCATGAAGATGTTCCACGCCAGCCACACGGCGACGAAGATCGTCATGCCGATCAGGAAGCCCGAGGTGCCCATCGCGCGCGCGAAGGCCTCCGAGAAGCGACCGAAGCGGTCGCTGGAGGGCTGGGGGGAACGCTGCAGCATGCCCGAACGGCCACGGGGAGCGTCGAGCGACGGCTGGCGGGTGTTGCGTGCCATCATCATCGCCTCCTGGGAATGCTCGCGGTCGTGGTCGGGACGGACTCGGATGCCGGGCGTTCATCCTCCTCGGCGTCGTGCGATCTCCAGTCTTCGGGGAGGAGATAGTCGAGCACGTCGTCGACGCTCACCGCGCCGACCAGCCGGTGGGCGGGATCCACGACGGGCAGCGAGACGAGGTTGTACGACGCGAGCAGACGAGCGACTTCGGCGGCCGACGCGGTCGCGGGCACCGGGTCGAGCGTGTCGTCGATGATCGCGCCCAAGCGCTCGTGCGGCGGGTAGCGCAGCATCCGCTGGAAGTGCACGGTGCCGAGCAGGCGTCCCGTGGGGGTCTCGTACGGGGGAAGGGTCACGAAGACGGCGGCCGCGAGCGCGGGGTGAAGCTCGTGACGACGGATGAGTGCGAGGGCCTCGGCGATCGTCGCGTCGGCGGAGAGCACGATGGGCTCACTCGTCATGAGACCGCCAGCGGTGTCGGGGCCGTACTTGAGAAGGGCGCGGACGTCTTCCGCCTCTTCGGGCTCCATGAGCTCGAGGAGCTCCTCGCGCTGGTCCTCGGGCAGCTGTCCGAGGACGTCCGCCGCATCGTCGGGCTCCATGGCGTCGAGGATGTCGGCCGCTCGCTCGTCGTCGAGCGCCTCCAGGATGTGGACCTGCTCCTCTTCGGGCATCTCCTCCAGCGCGTCGGCGAGACGATCGTCGGGAAGCTCTTCGACGACCTCGAGGAGCCGATCCTCGGGCAGGTCGAGCAGCGTGTTCGCGAGGTCCGCAGGCCGCAGCTCCGAGTAGGTCGCCACCAGCTGTTCCGCGGACTGGGCCTCGCCGGGCACCTGGCTCTCGCGCACCGCGTCCCAGTTCGCGAACGTCGTGGGCCCCTTGGCGAACGGGGAGGCGCTCGTCTTCGGCTTGCGCAGGAAGAGCTGACCGACGTCCCATTCGCCGAGGCGGTTGCGCTCGATCGCCACGTCTTCGATCACGGCGGTTCCGGAGCCGTCGGCGAAGAACACCTTGCGACCCAGGAGCTCCGCCATGACGCGCACTTCGCCGCCGCGCTGCTGGAAGCGTCGGACGTTGATGAGTCCGGTGGTGATGACCTGGCCGGTCGCGATCGAGGTGACGCGGCCGATGGACACGAACACGTTCCGCCGGCCGGGAATCTCGACCACGAGACCGATCACACGGGGCGGATCGTCTTTGCGGTAGATGACGACGACGTCGCGGACCTTGCCGAGACGGTCGCCGGCGGGGTCGAAGACCGAGCACCCGGAAAGGCGCGCGACGAAAACCCTCTGCGTGCTCACACGTCCCAGCGTAGTCCGCGTGCCGTGGGAGGATGGGGAGATGACCATGATGGGAGGGCGCTCTCCGCAGAGTTCCGACGCGGTCGGACAGACCGTGGCGAGCTTCCCGACGTACGAGGCGGCGCAGAAAGCGGTGTCGTCCCTCATCGCGGCCGACATCCCGGCACGCGACATCGCGATCGTGGGGCTGGGGCTCCGTTCGATCGAGCGCATCACCGGCCGTCTCGGTTACGCGTCGGCCGCACGGTCGGGCGCAGTCAACGGCCTCCTCCTCGGTCTCCTCTTCTCGGCGATCCTCGTCATCGGCTCGCCCTCCGTGCCGATCCAGGCATTCGTCGGCGTTCTCTTCGTCGGCATCGCGATCGGCATGCTCCTGAGCATCGTGGCGTACTCGTTCGTGCGCCGGCGCCGCGACTACGCGTCCGTGATGCAGGTCGTCGCCGACCACTACGAGGTCACGGTCACCGACAACAGCGTCGGCCGCGCGCGTCAGGTGCTCGGCCCCCAGACCGCCGTCACGCCCGCGGCTCCCGCCGCTCCGGTCGCGCCGGCAGCGCCCGTCGCCACGGACTCCGCCGTTTCGTCCGTTGAGCCGCCCAAGTACGGCGAGCGGGTTGCGCCGAAGCCGGACGCCGAGGGCGAGCCCGCTCCCGAAGCACACGCCGTGCGCCCCGATTCCGCCGAGCGCCCCGGGGAGTCGGCGGAGCCCGAACCGTCGGCCGACGCCGAGCACGACCACCTCGACGCGCCGCACGCGGACGACAGCAATCGCGCATGAGCGCAGACGGGGATTCCTCGCGGATCGCCGTCGCGCTCCCGAACGGGAGCGCCGAGGTATCGGCCGACCTCGTCATGCCGTCGTCGGCATGGGCGTTCACGGCCATGGCGCACGGTGCGGGCGCGGGGTTTCGGCATCCGTTCCTCACCGGATTCGCCGACGCGCTCGCTCGAGAGGGCGTCGCCACCCTGCGGTTCAACTTCCCGTACGCGGAGGCGGGAAGACGGATGCCGGGACCCGCGGCGCACGCGATCGCGACGTGGGCGGCGGTCCACGCCGAACTGGCAGAGCGCGCCGCGGGTGCACCGGTGTTCGCGATGGGCAAGTCGTACGGCGGACGCATGGCCTCGATGGCGGCGGCGGAGGGCGTGATCGCTCCGGCGGGCCTGGTGTACCTCGGTTACCCCCTGCATCCGCCCGGAAGCCCCGACAAGGCCCGCACCGCGCACCTGCCCGACGTGCCGCAGCCCCAGCTCTTCGTCGAAGGCACGAACGACCCCTTCATCGACCCCCACGAACAGCTCGAAGAGGCCGTCGCGTCGTGCCAGGTGGCCGAGATCGCCTGGATCGACGGCGGCGGGCACTCGTTCGAAGTGAAGGGGCGCAAGCGTGCGCCGGCCGAGATCGCGGCCGACCTCGCACCGATGGTCGCGGAGTGGCTGCGCCGGACTCACTCCGGAGTAGGACCCACGTAGCGCCCGCGCGGTCGCAGACGCATCGGGCGCTCGTCGTACTCGTCCACCGCGTGCGAGATCCAGCCGACGATGCGTCCGATCGCGAAGATCACCGACCCGGCGTCATCGGACATGTCGGCCCACACGGTGAGAGCCGCCAGCGCGAGGTCGAGGTTCGGACGCACGTCCGCACGGCGCGCCACCTCGTCGGCGACGGCATCCACGGCAGCGAGGACATCCGCGCTGTCCGGTGCGTCGCGCAGCAGCTCGAGGAGCACGCTCGCGCGCATGTCGCCCGCGGCATAGAGCGGCTGCCCGAACCCGGGGATGCCGCGACCTCCGTCGCGCACGGCGCGCGCGATCGCCGTCGACGGTGCGGCGCCGTCGCGGACGGCGCGCAGCAGCTGCGCGGCCGCGCGGCTCGCGGTGCCGTGCAGGGGCGCGTCGAACGCACCGAGCGCGGCGGTGACAACGGCGTATCCGGAAGCGCGGGCCGACGCCGCGACCCGCGCGGCGAGGGTGGAGAGCGCGAGATCGTGGTCGATCACGAGCACCAGTGCCGCGTCGAGCAGGCGGGGTCCGCCGGGGAGATCGTGCGGAGCGAGTGCGTGCCACAGCGTCCGCGCGACGTCGGGATCCTGACCGGCGGGTGTGAGCGCGGCGGGCAGGCCCGTGACGAGTCGCGCTCCCACGCGCACCAGCTGCGACGCATCGGGGTCGTCGCGCAGGGGGTCGGTGGCCGCGAGCGCCGCCACCGCGACGATCAGCCGGTCGACCGGCGGCGCCGTCGGGCCCACCGCCTCGATCGTGCGCCGGGCGACGGCGAGGTCGAAGGGCGACGGGGAGCGCAGCACGGGCACGTCCCACAGCCAGGTCACGACCTCCTCGAACGACGACTCGCGGGCGAGCCGCGCCGCCGACTGCCCGCGATAGTGCAGTTCGTCGTCGTCGATGTGCGCGAGTCTCGTGTCGAGCACCATGAGCGGGGTGCCCGGAGCCGGCGAGCCGGGGACGGCACTCGGGGAGCGCCGGCGCCGGCGCGCGAATGCCTCCACCTCCAGCGGATCGAACGACGAGCCCGCGGCATCGCGCTCTCGCGACAGCAGTCCCCGCGACACGTACGCGTACAGGGATTCCGGCTTGACGCCGAGACGAGCTGCCGCCTCAGCCGCGGTCAGACGGGGAAGGTCGCTCACGATATTGATCCGATCAAGATTGACGAAAGCATGATCAAGTTCCGACACTGACTGTAGCGGGAACGATCGCCCAGGGTGCGGTCGACCTCCCGGAGACCTCGAGCAAGGAGCCGACATGACGACGACACGCCTCACCCCGATCGACGCGCCGCGGGGTCTCGCCGGCGTGATCGTCGCCGAGACCACCGTGAGCGACGTCCGCGGGGCGGAGGGCTTCTACCAGTACCGGGATCGGTCGGCGATCGAGCTTGCGGAGACCGCGAGCTTCGAAGACGCCTGGCAGCTTCTCGTCACCGGACAGGACGCGACGGATGCCTCCCGCCCGGGGTTCGCGGCCCGTGTCGCCGAGGCCGCGATCGGGCGGCGCGGCGACCTGGGCGCCGTCGTCGACGCGGTGTCGGCGACGACGCCGGATGTGCTCGCCGGGCTCGCGGCCGCCTGGCCGCTGCTCGGCGCGAGGCGCGGCATCCAACCGCTCTACGATCTCGACGAGGACGGACGTCTCGCCGATGCGATCGCCCTCGCCGCCGCGACGCCGGTGCTCGTGGGTGCCCTCTGGCGGCGCGGCCGCGGAGAGCGCGAGCTGCCCGTGCTCGAGGACCGGGGCGTCGTCGCGAACTACCTCCGGCAGGTCACCGGACTCGTTCCGGACGAGGCGACCGAGAGGGCTCTGACGGCCTACCTGATCGCCGTCATGGATCACGGCTTCAACGCGTCCACCTTCACCGCCCGCGTCATCGCCTCGACCGGGGCGGATGCCGCAGCCTGCCTCGTCGGCGCACTCGGGGCACTCACGGGACCCCTGCACGGCGGCGCGCCGTCCCGTGCGCTCGACGGACTCGACGCCGTCGGCACCGACGACCGCATCGACCCGTGGATCCGTGGCGAACTCGCGGCCGGCCGGCGCCTGATGGGGTTCGGCCATGCGGTCTACCGCACCGCGGACCCGCGCGCCGAGCTGATGAAGCGCGTCGCGCTGCGCACGGGCGGGCCGCGGGTCGAGCTGGCCCTGCACTTCCAGCAGAGCGCCGAGCGGCTGCTGGCAGAGGCGAAGCCCGGCCGTGAGCTCCACGCGAACGTCGAGTTCTGGGCCGCGCTCGTGATGGAGCAGTGCGGGATCCCGCGCTCGATGTTCACGCCGACCTTCGCGGTCGCGCGCACGATCGGGTGGACGGCGCACATCCTCGAGCAGGCGCGCGACCCGAAGATCATCCGCCCGTCGGCGCGCTACGTGGGGCCCGGGGTGCGGGTGGTGGCGGCCTGAGCAGGACTATCGTCCGGCGGCGTACCCCTGCATCCCGCGCGGGTTCGCCGCACCCCACAGGACACCGGTGCCGGCATCCCGCCCGACGGCCGACACGCGGCCGAGCGCCCAGTCGCCTGCGCGCGTGACGTGGTGGCCGCGGCGCTCGAGCCCCTCGATCAGCGCCTCGCCCAGCCGGTTCTCGACCACGGCGCCCGCGGGCGTCCAGGTGCGGGGCCAGAAGGACTCGGGCATCGACGTGGTGTGCAGCGCGGGCGCGTCGATCGCCTGCTGCGGCGTGTAGCCGCCGACGATGACGCGCAGCAGGGCGAGCAACTGCCACTGGTCCTGCTGATCGCCGCCGGGGGAGCCGATCGCGAACTCCGGTGTGCCGTCCCGAAGCACCAGCGTGGGGGTGAGGGTCGTCCGAGGGCGCTTCCCGGGAACGAGCGACGACGGATGCCCCGGCTCGAGCCACGTCATCTGCTGACGCGTGCCGAGGCAGAACCCGAGCGCCGGGACGGTCGGCGAGGACTGCAGCCACCCGCCCGAGGGGGTCGCCGAGACGATGTTGCCCCATCGGTCGATGACGTCGAGGTGGCAGGTGTCTCCGCGCGTCTCGCCGGTCTTCGCGACCGTCGGCTCACCCGTGCCGGCGGCGGGCGCGTCGTAGGTCGTGCGCAGCGGAGGACGGAACGGCGTGCGGCCGGGCAGCGGACCGGGGCGGAACTCGGCCGAGGCCTCCGACGTGATCAGCGAACGACGCTCGTCGAGGTAGCCGGCCGACAGCAGCGTGTCGAGGTCGACGTCGTCGTCTCCGAACCAGGCGTCGCGGTCGGCGTACGCCAGCTTCTGCGCCTCGAGGATCGTGTGCGCGCCCGCCTCCTGTGACGGGTCGAGCAGGTCGTCGGCGAGGGGCTCGAGCAGGCCGAGGGTCTGCAGCAGCGCCGGGCCCTGCGTCCACGCACCCGCCTTGGCGATCGTACGGCCGCGGAACTCGCTGGTGACGGCAGGCTCGTAGCCGGCGTCGAAGCCCGCGAAGTCCTCGGCGGTGATGACCGCGGCGTGCATTCCGCCGCCGGAGTGCCGGTGCGGCTGCGACAGGAAGGCGGAGGCTTCGTGCGCGACGATCCCGGTCTTCCATTCGCGCCGCGCGGCGTCGATGCGGGCGGCGCGTCCGACCGGCCCGTCGTCGCGCACGGTGCACGACGCGTGGACCAGTGAGTCGAGCACCTCGGCGTAGGCCGGGTTCCGCACGACCTGACCGGCGATCGGAAGCTCGCCCTCGGGCATCCACAAGTCGGCCGACGACGTCCAGTCGTCGCGGAAGAGCTCGGCGACGCGCGCGATCGTGGCGGCGGCGCCCGCGACGAGAGGGTGCCCGTCGCGCGCGTAGCCGATGGCGTACGCGAGGACGTCGGCGAGCTCCCATGTCCCGTGGTCGCGCAGCAGGAGGAGCCACGCGTCCACGGCGCCGGGCACCGCGGCCGCCAGGCCTCCGGCGCCGGGCGTGAGGTCCAGACCCTCGCCCCGGTAGTGCTCGATCGTGGCGCCGGCGGGTGCCGGCCCCTGGCCCATGAGCACGGTCGGGGCCTCAGCATCCACCGGCTGGAAGATCGCCACGAGATCGCCGCCCGGTCCGTTGAGATGGGGCTCGACGACGTGGAGCACGAAGGCCGCGGCGACCGACGCGTCGAAGGCGTTGCCGCCCCGCTCGAGCACGGCCTGTGCGGTGGCTGTCGCGAGCCAGTGCGTGGACGCGGACATGCCGAACGTGCCCGTCAGCGTCGGGCGCGTCGTGAAGGACGACGGGGCGGTGTAGGCCACGGGTTCAGCGGCCGCCGCGGGCGATCCAGGCCTCGACCTCGTCGGCGGTGCGCGGGATCGCGGCGGACAGGTTGACCGGTCCGTCGGCGGTCATGAGGATGTCGTCCTCGATGCGCACGCCGATGCCGCGGTACTCCTCGGGGACGGTGATGTCGTCGATCTGGAAGTACAGTCCGGGCTCGATCGTGAAGACCATGCCCGCCTCCAGGACGCCGTCGTAGTACATGTCACGGCGTGCCTGCGCGCAGTCGTGCACGTCGATGCCGAGGTGGTGGCTCGTGCCGTGCACCATGTAGCGACGGTGGTGACCGCCCCTCTCGGCGTCGAGCGCCTCCTCGGCGGTGACGGGGAGGAGACCCCATTCGGCCACGCGCGCCGCGATGACCTGCATCGCCGCCTCGTGGATCGAGCGGAACTTCACGCCCCGCTTCGCCACGGCGAACGCGGCGTCGGCGGCCTCGCGCACGGTCTCATAGACCTTGCGCTGCACGTCCGTGAAGCGGCCGCTGACCGGCAGGGTACGCGTGATGTCGGCGGTGTAGAGGCTGTCGACCTCGACGCCGGCATCGATAAGGATGAGGTCGCCCGGCACCACGGCGCCGTCGTTGCGCGTCCAGTGCAGGTAGCACGCGTGGGGCCCGGACGCCGCGATCGTGTCGTAGCCGACCGCGTTGCCGTCACTGCGCGCGCGCTGGTGGAAGACACCCTCGACGACGCGCTCGCCGCGGGGGTGCTCGACGATCGCGGGGAGGTTCGCGACGATGTCGTCGAAACCTGATGCGGTGACCTGGACGGCGAGCTCCATCTGGCCGATCTCGTACGCGTCCTTCACGAGGCGCAGCTCCGAGACGAACCGGGTGAGGTCGTCGTCCTCGTCGAGCACGACATCTCCGTCGCCCGCCTCGAAGTCGTCGATGTGCGCCGTCGCGAGACCGAGGTCGGAGGCGACGCCGGCCAGGGCGGGCCGCGGGCCGATCCAGAACTCGCCGATCGAGGCATCCGAGTAGAACTCGCTCGTCGTGCGGTCGGCGCGCTCGCGGAAGTACAGCGTGACGTCGTGCCCGCCTGACGAGCGGGGCTCGAAGACGAGCACGGCGCCGGGCTCGGCGTCGGAGGCCCATCCCGTCAGGTGCGAGAAGGCGGAGTGCGCGCGGAACGGGTAGTCGGTGTCGTTGCTGCGCTGCTTGAGCTCGCCCGCGGGGATCACGAGGCGCTTGCCCGGGAAGGCCGCCGAGACGGCGTCGCGACGCGCGGCCGTGAATGCTGCCTGGGGGCGCGCCGGCGGAGCGGACTCGGGGCGTTCGGCCCATCCGGTCGAGATCGTGCCGAGGAAGCCCTGCCCGTACGGCTGACGGCGGTTCGTGCTGGTCGAGGTCGGGGTCGAGGCCTCGGTGGTGCTCGTGGCGCCGGGGGACTGCTCGCTGGCTGCGCTGCTCATGCCTCCCAGTCTCGCACGCGCGTGGGAGCGCGGACAGCTCAGCCGGCGGGGTCGTACTGGACGATGAGCGGGCGGTGGTCGGAGCCGGAATCGTCGAGCGAGCGCAGCACGAGCGAGCCCGTCGCCCGCCACTGCGGCGTCGCCATCACGTGGTCGATCGGGGCGCCGAGGATGGCCGGCATGTCGGCCGACCAGGTGCCCAGCGCGCCGTTGCCGGTCTCGGTCGCGGCATCGGTGCAGTGGCCGAGCGTGGCGCCGTCGAGCCCGAGACCCGACATGTGGTCGACCGTCGCGTTGAAGTCGCCGGCCATGATCACGTTGCCGTCGCCGCACTGATCGGCCAGCCACTGGAGGTCGTCGCGCCAGCTCTGCATGTAGCTCGGGCGCGGGGCGACGGCGTGCACCGCGACGACGGTGGGTCCCTCGCCCGAAACCGGCATGGCCACCGCGCTGGGCACGGTCGAGGTGTTGCTGCTGCCGTCGAGCGAGGACTCGATCACGGCGTAGTCGCCGAGCTCGGGTGAGATCAGGAGCGTCGTCGAGCCGGCGTCCCATTCCGTCGAGGGGTCGGAGGCGTGATGCGCCCACATGCGGTGGCCGAGGTCGCGCATCGCGATGGCGACGCTCTCCCCGGTCTCGATGGTCGTCTCCGGCAATGCGACGATGTCGGCGTCCATCGCGACCGCGATCTTCGCGATCGTCTCGGGCGGTGTCGCCGCGCCGGCGGTGTTCCACGTCATGACGCGGACGGACGCCTCGGTCTTCGCCGGGAGCGGGTCGCTGCCCAGGCCGCCGCGGGAGGACAGCACGGCGACGTTCGCGACGGTCGCGAGCCCCGCGACCACGGCGATCGAGAACGCGAACGCGCGGATCGGGCGGGCGATCGCGAGGAGCAGCGCCAGCAGCGCCGCGGCGGCGAAGGCCAGCGCGAGGATGCCCCGGAACGACACGATCTGGGCGATGGGATAGAAGCGCTCGACGCGGAAGAAACCCGGGAAGGTCAGCACCGCTGCGGCGATGGCGCACAGCACGGTGAAGAGGATCCCGAGCAGGCGAAGCACGACGGCGACTCTATGCGAGCAGGCTGTGAGATCCGTCAGCGCGCGCGGGCGTCGCGCGTTTCACGCGCGCTACGCTCGGAGGATGCCCAGGCCCCAACGGTTCGAAGGGCCGAGCGACCTGCATCTGCACTCGGCGAACTCCGACGGCACGCAGCCGCCCGCCGAGGTTATGGCGTCCGCCCACCGGCATGGCGTGCGGACGGCGGCGCTCACGGACCACGACACCACGTCGGGCTGGGCCGAGGCCGCCGAGGCCGCGACCTCCCTCGGCATGACGTTCATCCCGGGGATGGAGCTGTCTGCGCGGCACGAGTGGCGCAGCGTCCACGTGCTGGCGTACCTGCCCGACCCCGACGAGCCGGCACTGCGCGCCGAGACCGCGCGCATCCGGTCCTCGCGGCTGGATCGCGCCCGCCTGATGGCCGACCGCATCGCGCGCGACTACGACCTCGTATGGGACGACATCCTCGAGCAGACCACCGACGGCGCGACCGTCGGCCGGCCGCACATCGCCGACGCATTGGTGGCGCGGGGGCTCGTCCGCGATCGCGCCGAGGCCTTCGCGGGCATCCTGAGTCCGCGCGGCGACTACTACGTCGCCCTCTACGCGCCGGACCCGGTGACCGCGGTGGGACTCGTCGCCGGCGCCGGGGGAGTGGCCGTCATCGCGCATCCGGCCGGGCGTGCAGGCCTGCTTCCGATGCGCCTGATGGAACGGATGCTGGACGCCGGCCTCGCGGGCTTCGAACTGGGTCATCGCGAGAACCGCGACCCCGCGCTCACGACCCTGCGCGACCTGTGCCGCGAGCGCGATCTCGTGGTGACGGGGTCCAGCGACTACCACGGCCTGGGCAAGCCCAATCAGCCGGGCGAGAACACCACCACCGACGAGATGGTGGCGCGCATCATCGCCCGCGCAACGGGAAGCGCCCCCGTCTACCCGTGAGGGGAGGACGAGGGCGCTTCGAACCGCGGATGCCGCGGGTCAGATCATGACGATCAGCCCAGGGCCTTGGCCTTGAGCGCGTCGTACTCGGCCTGCGTGATCGTGCCGGCGTCGAGGAGACCCTTCGCCTTGGCGATCTCGTCGGCCGGGCTGGCGCCTGCACCCGCGACGGACTTGATGTAGGCGTCCTGGGCGCTCTGCAGCTGCGAAGCCTCCTTGGCGCTGCGCTTGGCCATGCCGTTTCCGCGCGCGATCAGGTACACCAGCAGCGTCAGGAAGGGCACGAAGATCAGGAAGATGATCCAGACGGCCTTCCACCAGCCGTTCAGCTTGTGATCGCGGAACAGGTCGGCGATCACGGCGAACAGCGCGAACAGGTACGCCATGAAGAAGAAGATCCAGAGGAACCACCAGATGATGTCCCAGAAGGACCCCCAGAAGCCCTGGTACTCATAACCGGTGGTGACGGCCTCGATGATGCGCATCGTGTGCCTTTCGTGAATGCGAGGTACCGGCGCCCAGTGCGCCGTCTGCGCTCACCCTAGCGCTGTCGCGGCGCCGGATGACGGCGCCGCGACAGGAGAAAGACGGATTCAGGCGCCGACGGCGGCGCCCGCCCCGGCGGGGGCGCCCCCCCCCCCCCTGCCGCCGCGGCGGCGACGGCGGCGCCGCGGAGCGGGCTTGCCGTCGTGGTGCTCCTTGCCTCCGCCGTCGTGGGTTCCGCCCCCGTCGGTGGAGCGGTCGCCGTCGGCGTTCGCCGGCGCGCCGTGCTCCGACGAACCGGCGGCACCGGCATCGGCGGTCTGGAACGTGGAGCCGACCCGCTCGGACGAGCCCGACCGGCGACGGCGACGCCGGCTTCGCGGAGCCTGGCCGTTCGTCTCGACCTCGGCGGCAGCATCCGCCGCACTCTCGGGCTGGACCCGGACCGCCTGGGTCTTCGGGGCCGTCACGATACGGCCCTTCGTGCCCGCGGGGATGTCGAGGTCGGAGAACAGGTGCGGACTCGACGAGTAGGTCTCGACGGGGTCGGGCTGGCCGAACTCGAGGGCTCGGTTGATGAGGGCCCACTTGTGCAGGTCCTCCCAGTCGACGAAGGTGACGGCGATGCCGGTCTTGCCTGCGCGGCCGGTACGGCCGGCGCGGTGCAGGTACGTCTTCTCGTCGTCGGGGATCGTGTGGTTGATGACGTGCGTGACGTCGTCGACGTCGATGCCGCGGGCCGCGACGTCCGTGGCGATGAGGACGTCCTTCTTGCCGGCCTTGAATCCCGCCATCGAGCGCTCGCGCGACTCCTGGCTCATGTCGCCGTGCACGGCGCCGGCGTTGAACCCGCGGTCGTTGAGCTCGTCGACGAGCTTCTGCGCGGCGCGCTTGGTGCGCGTGAAGATCACGGTCTTTCCCCGGGCCTCGGCCTGCAGGATGCGCGCGATGACCTCGTCCTTGTCGAGCGAGTGCGCGCGGTACACCAGGTGGCGGATGTTCGCCTGAGTGAGGCCCTCGTCGGGATCGGTCGCACGGATGTGGATCGGGTTCGACATGAAGCGGCGCGCGAGCGCGACGATCGGGCCGGGCATGGTCGCCGAGAACAGCTGCGTGTGCCGCACCGCCGGGACCTTCGAGAAGATCTTCTCGATGTCGGGGAGGAAGCCGAGGTCCAGCATCTTGTCGGCCTCGTCGAGCACGACCTCGGTCGCGTTCGACAGGTCGAGCAGGCGCTGGTTGTTGAGGTCGATGAGGCGACCGGGGGTGCCGACGACAATCTGCGCGCCCGCCTTGAGCTGGTCGATCTGACCCTCGTACGCCTTGCCGCCGTAGATCGCGACGACGCTCGTCGAGCGGTTCGAGGTCAGCATGTCCATGTCTTCGTACACCTGCACCGCGAGCTCGCGGGTGGGGACGACGATGAGCGCCTTGACCCCGTGAGCCGGGTCGGCGCCGAGGCGCTGGACGACGGGGATGCCGAAGCCGAACGTCTTGCCGGTGCCGGTCTTGGCCTGGCCGATGATGTCCTGACCGGGCAGGCCGAGGGGGATGGTCTGCTCCTGGATGGGGAACGCGTCGACGATGCCCTTTGCGGAGAGCGCGTCGACGATGTCCTGATCAACGCCGAGTTCGGCGAAGGTCGTCACGATGTGTGCCTGTCCGGCAGTGGGATGCTGCCTGGGTTCATGCCCTGGCGCGTCCGAGGCCTCAGCGAGGTCGCCGCGCGGGCGGAAGTGCGATCCACGCCCTTCTTTCCCACAGGCGCGGGCGCCCCGATCCGACGCCGGGGCCGACACCCACGATACCGGAGGACCCCCGCGCGAGCGTGGAGGCGGTGTCCCCTCGTAGGCTTTCGTCCATGGTGAAGTGGTTCTGGCAGCGTCGCGACACGGGGCGCAAGCTGCAGCTGCGCTCGCGTGACGAGCTGAGCGGCGGCAATCGCGTCGACTTCGAGGAGCTCGCCCCGGACATCGACACGTTCCTCGGTCAGGCTGCCTATCTGCAGCTCGGCTTCTTCGAGACGCTCACCGAGCTGATCCAGTCGATCCCCGAGCTGGGCGAGAAAGAGGCCGTGTCCCGGGCCGCCGGCGCGGCCCTCACCAAGCACGAGGCGCTCGTCGCGCTGATCCGCGAGCGCGGTGACGACCCCACCGAGATCATGCGTCCGTTCCGCGAGCCCCTGGACGCCTTCCGGGCGGCCACGCACGGCGTGCGCACGCAGGAGACGATGCTCTCGGTGCACATCACGGCGGGCATGCTCGACGACTTCTACCTGGCCCTGTCTGCGAGCTACGGCGAGACGGGCGACCGCGTGGCGCACATCCTGCAAGCCGATGACGACCGTCAGGCCATCGTCGAGCTGATCTCCCAGGCCATCGCGAGCGACCCCGAGTGGAAATCGCTGCTGGCGCTCTGGGGACGCCGCCTGGTCGGCGACACGCTGCTCATCGCGCGCGCCGCGCTGCGGCCGACCGACCTCGGCCCCGCGGCCGAAGAGAAGGTGGAGCCCGTCTTCACCGAGCTCATGGCCGCGCACTCCCGCCGCATGGACGCCATGGGCCTGGCGGCCTGACACGCGGAACGGATGCTGCGGGGCGTTGGGGTGGCTCAGCCGGGCGTGATCAGCCGAGGCCGAGGCGTGCCTTCTCGCGCGCGTCGTGGGCGACGCGAGCACGCGACATGAGGGTGATCGCCGGGTAGGTGACGACCATCGGCACGACGAGCGCCGCGAGCCACGGCCACGGCGTGTCGATCCCGACCCCGAGCCACGTCAGGATCGACCACGCGGCACCGGCCGACACTGCGCCGATCATGGGCGCCAGGACGACCCCGCGCGTCAGGCGCTGGTGCAGCTGGAAGTGGATGCCGATGCCGACGACCGCGCCGACGATGAACGCGATGAGGATCTGCATGTCCCGGATCCGCTCAGGCGACGAAGCCGACGCGGCGCGACTCCTCGGAGCCGAGCTCGATGTACGCGAGTCCCGCGGTGGGGACGATGTACGAGTTGCCCTTCGCGTCGGCGAAGGTGACGTGCGTGGCGCCGGCGTCGAGCGCCGCGGCGACGGACTTCTTCACGTCTGCCGCCGGCTCGTTCGTCTCGAAGTTGAGCTCGCGGCCGGTGTTCGCGATGCCGATGCGGATCTCCACGTGACTGACCTCCTGCGCGGGGCGATAGTTGTGTGCCGGATGGCTGAGGGCTCCACCTGGCGGAAAGGCTGAGGGCTCCCCGGACGCATGGCAACTCTACGACACCGCGCAGGGGCATCCGCCCGCCGCCGGAACGCTCTGGGCGAACGGCCGATGTCGCGCCCTCGCGCTAGCGTCGGAGGGTGACTTCGGGCAGGACGGATCGTGCGGCGTGGGCCCCGGACGCGGCGCAGCAGACGGTGCTGGCGCTGCCGCCGGAGGCGTCGGCGGTCGTGGTGGGCGCACCCGGCACCGGCAAGACCGAGACGCTCATCGCGCGCGTCGCCGCCGTGATCCAGGCCGGTGTGGATCCCGACGCCGTGCTCGTGCTCACCCCGTCGCGTCAGACCGCGACGGCGCTTCGCGACCGCCTGGGCCTCGCGGTCGGGGTCGCGACGACGGGGCCGCTCGCGCGGTCGGTCGCCTCATACGCGTTCCAGGTCGTGCGGGCGCACGCCGTCGCGGCGGATGCTGATCCGCCGCAGCTCCTCACCGGCGGCGACGAGGACCAGATCATCCGCGATCTGCTCGAGGGCGACGACGAGGACGAGGCGGCCGGCGCCGTCCGCTGGCCGGACTGGCTCGGCCCGGCGATCCGCGGCACGGCAGGCTTTCGCACCGAGGTGCGCACGTTCCTCGCCGAGTGCACCACCCTCGGCATCGAGCCGCGCCGCCTCCGCGAGCTCGGCGAGCGCCATGAGCTGCCGGCCTGGGTGTCGCTGGCGTCGTTCTTCGGTGAGTACCTCCACGTTCGGGGCGCCATGCGCGGGGCGCACCGGGACGCAGCGGGTCTGGTCCGCGAAGCGGTCGGGCTGCTGCGCACGGCACCGGCCGGAAGCCCCGCCGTCGACCGGGTGCGTGTCGTCATGGTCGACGATGCGCAGGAGCTCACCCTCGGCGCCGTCGAGCTGCTCGAGGCGGTGCGCGCCCGGGGCGCCGCCGTGCTCGCCTTCGGCGACCCCGATGTCGGGTCGGGATCGTTCCGCGGCGCGACGCCCGAGAACTTCGCCCGCCTCGCGGCGTCACTGGGTGCCGTGCACGTGCTCACCGCAGGGCATCGCGGGAGCGCGTGGCAGCGCGAGCTGGTCGGTCGCGTCACGCAGCGCATCGGCGCTGTCGGCGTCGTGGCCCACCGCGGTGCGGCGTCGGGCGCCGAGGCCGACGACTCCGTGCAGGTGCTGACCCTGCGCTCCGCGGCCGAGGAGTACGACGCCATCGCGCGGGTGCTCCGCGAGCGCCACGTGCACGACGGCGTGCCGTGGAGCGGCTGTGCGGTCGTCGCGCACGACACCCGGCAGGTCGCGGCGCTCGAGGCGGAGCTGTCGGCGCGAGAGGTGCCTGCGCGTTCGAGCGGCCCGGGGCGCGCCCTCGGCGCGGTGCGGCCGGTCGCCGACCTGCTGCGGCTCATCGAGCTCGCGTCGCGCGACGAGTGGACGTTCGAAGAGGTTTCGGCGGCACTCGTCGGCACGTACGGACGACTCGACGTCATCGAGCTCCGCCGGCTGCGATCGGCACTGCGGCACGCCGAGCTGCGCCGGATCCTCGAGAGCGCGGCAGACGCCTCGGACACGCCGGCCGCCGAGGAGGGCGACGAGGGCGAGGGCGTCGCCGAGCGCTCGGGTCGCGACCTCGTGCTCTCGGCGATGCGCCGGCCGCTCGAGTTCGACCTGCTCGACACGCGTGAGGCCCGGCGCGCGGCTTCGCTGGCGCGTACGCTCGAGGTGCTCCGCGAAGACCTCGACCGCGGTGCCACGGCGCACGAGCTGCTCTGGACCGCGTGGGATCGCAGCGGACTCGAGCGCACATGGGGCGAGCTCGCGCGCGGCAACGGTCCGCTGGCGGAGCAGGCGCACCGCGACCTCGATGCCCTCGTCGCGCTGTTCCAGGCCGCGAAGCGATTCATCGAGCGCTCGCTCGACGCCGATCCGCGCGTGTTCGCGCGGTCGATCCTCGACAGCGGCGTCGCCGAGGACCGTCTCGAGGCGCCGACGCGCGACGACAGCGTGCGTGTCATGACGCCCGCCGGAGCACTCGGGCTCGAGTTCGACACCGTGGTCGTGGCCGGCGTGCAGGACGGCGTCTGGCCGAACACGAGACTGCGCGGCAGCCTTCTCGACACCTGGCGTCTCGCAGACGCGGCCACCCGTGCCGACGGTGAGACGCTCGGCGCGTTCGACCGCCGCCGCGGGGCGATGCACGACGAGCTCCGCCTGCTCGCTCGCGCGTTGTCGCGGGCGACGGCCCGCGTGATCGTGACGGCCGTCGATGACGACGACACGGGCCCGAGCGTGTTCTTCGAGCTGCTGCCCGACCCCGAGCCCTTCGAGCTCGACCACCCGGTGTCCCTTCGCGGACTCGTGGCGCGGCACCGGCGCACCCTCACCGCCGCTGGTCCACGGGCGGCCGCCGCCCCCGGGTCGCTCGCCGCGCCCGCGGCGCGCGCCGCAGAACAGCTCGCTCTGCTGGCGGATGCCGGGGTGCCGGGCGCGTCGCCGCGCGAATGGTACGGCGTCGCCGGGCCGACATCGACCGGCCCGCTGCGCGACCTCACGAAGGAGGACGTCCGCGTCTCGCCCTCCCGGCTGCACGCCCTGGAGGAGTGCGAGCTCAATTGGGTCATCGCCGATCTCGGCGGCGACCCCGGCGGCACCACCGCCGGCCTCGGCACGATCATCCACGCGGCGCTCGAGCACGCGGCCGGCCACGACGAAGCGGCGCTGTGGGCCGAGGTCGAGTCGCGCTGGGGCGAGCTGACGTTCGAGGCCGCGTGGCGCGACCGCGCCGAGCAGACCCGTGCACGCGACCTGGTGCGGCGCCTGCACCTCTACCTGCGGCGCTTCGACGACGCGGGCGGCACGCTCATCGGTGCCGAGCCGCACTTCGAGGTCGTGATCCCGCTGGCGGACGAGACTCCGACGGCCGCGACCGAGGCTTCCGAGCACCGCGTCATCCTGTCGGGCTACATCGATCGCGTCGAGCTCACGCCGGAGGGAACCGTCGTCATCATGGATCTCAAGACCGGCAAGCGGGAGCCGCAGACCGACGCCAAGGTGCTCGACAACCCCCAGCTGGGTGCGTACCAGCTGGCCTTCGAATCGGGCGCGATCGCCGAAGCGAACGGCCATGCGCCCGGCGGCGCGAAGCTCCTCGTGCTGCGGCCGACCGCGACCAGGTCCGACTACGTCACCCCGTGGCAGCCGCCGTTCGACGACGAGCGCCGTGACGCGTTCGTCGGCCGGATCCGCACGGCCGTCGCCGTCATGCGCGGCGAGAGCTTCACCGCACCGTACGAGGAGCACTGCCGCGACGAGCACTCCTACGGGCTGTGCCGGATCCACACCGTGGGCGCGGTGAGCGCCTCGTGACCATCGTGCAGGGAGTGAGTCCGCAGCCTGTGGCCCCGGCATCCGTGTCCCCGGTTCCGCTGCTGTCGGCGCGCGTGATCGCGTCCGCACTCGGGCAGTTCCCGCCGACCGACGAGCAGATCGCGGTGATCGAGGCGCCCCTGGCGCCCGCCCTCGTCGTCGCCGGGGCCGGCAGCGGCAAGACCGAGACGATGGCGGCACGGGTCGTGTGGCTCGTGGCGAACGGCATCGTCCGCCGCGACGAGGTGCTCGGCCTCACCTTCACACGCAAGGCCGCGGGCGAGCTCGCGGAGCGCATCCAGAAGCGCCTCGCACGCCTGGCGGAGTTCGAGCGCCGGGGTCTCCTGCCCGCACTGCCCGCGTTCGCGGGCGAGGGGCGGCTCGATGTGTTCGGCGAGCTCGAGCGGTCCGGCGCCGACGGCGCGCGGGCGACCGCGGAGCGCCACCGCCTGGTCGACGCGCTCGCGCAGACGGTGGGGGCTGTCCCGCAGGATTCCGTCGACGACGCGCTGCTGCACCGGCCGAGCGTTGCGACCTACAACAGCTTCGCCGACCAGATCGTGCGCGAGCACGCGCTCCGGATCGGACGCGATGCCGAGGCCGCCGTCCTCTCGGAGTCCGCGGCCTGGCTCCTCATGCGTCGCGTCGTGTTCGCCTCGGACGACCCGCGCCTCGAGGTCCGCGGCGAGGCGGTGCGCACGATCGTCGACGCGGCCCTGCGGATCGCGCGGGACGGCGTCGACAACCTCGTCGACTTCGACGCGCTGGCCGCGTTCCCCGAGCGCTTCCGCACTGTGCGGGAGCTGCCGTCGACGAATCGGCGCACCACGGTGTACGCCGAGGTCGCCGATGCCGCCGACCGCGTCGATGCACTCGCGCTGCTCGCCGACCTCGCGCGCGAGTACGCCGCGGAGAAGCTCCGTCTCGGCGTCATCGACTTCTCCGATCAGGTCGCCGGCGCGCTAGAGGTGGTCGCGAGCCACCGCGCGGTCGCCGAAGAGCTGCGCGACCGCTACCGCGTCGTCCTGCTCGACGAGTACCAGGACACCTCCGTCGTGCAGACCGACCTGCTGGCCACCCTCTTCGCCGGCACCGGGGTGATGGCGGTCGGCGATCCGCACCAAGCGATCTACGGCTGGCGCGGTGCCAGCGCCGGAAACCTCGGCGGCTTCTCAGCGGCCTTCGCGCCGGGCGCGGCATGCGCGCAGTATTCGCTCCTGACGAGCTGGCGCAACAGCGCCGCGGTGCTGACGGCGGCGAACGCCGTGCTCGCGCCGCTCGCCGCATCCGCCTCGGTCGCGGTCGGTGAGCTGCAGCCACGGCCGGGAGCACCCGCGGGCATGGTCGAGCTCGGCTTCGACGGAGACCTCGACACCGAGGCCGACCGCGTCGCCGACTGGTTCGCACGGGTTCGCGCCGAGCGCGCCGACGACGGTCGGTCGACCACGGGGGCGATCCTCTTCCGCAGCAAGAAGCACATGGTGCGCTTCGGCGACGCGCTCGGGCGCCGCGGCATCCCGCACCGCATCCTCGGACTCGGCGGCCTCCTGTCGACGCCCGAAGTGGTCGACGTCGTCTGCACGCTGCGCGTGATCAGCGACCCATCCGCCGGCTCCGCACTCATCCGGCTGCTGTCAGGGCCGCGGTGGGCGATCGGGCTCCCCGACCTGCGCGAGCTCGCGGCGCTGTCCCGCCGCCTGGCACGCCACGACACCGCGCTGCAGCCCCTCGCACCGGAAGTGGTCGAGCGCATCCGGGGCAGCGCGGGCGACGACGACGGGTCTCTCGTCGATGCCCTCGACTTCGTGCTGCGCCAGAAGCCGGATCACGGCTGGCTCGAGGGCTTCACACCCGCGGCGCGTGAGCGGCTGCGGGACGCGGCATCCGTCTTCGCGGGACTCCGTCAGGCGAGCGGCATGCCGATCCCCGAGCTGGTGCGGCTGATCGAGCTCGAGCTGCGGCTCGACATCGAGCTCGCGGCGAACGAGTCACGCGGCCCCGCGCGCGTCGCCTCGGCGCAGCTGCGGGCGTTCGTCGACGAGGTGCACGCGTTCCTCGCCGCCGACGAGACCGGGTCGCTGTCGAGCCTGCTCGCGTGGCTCGACCACGCCGAGCAGCTGGACGAGTTCGCGCCGCGCACCGAGCCGCCCGAGGACGATGTCGTGCAGCTGCTGACGATCCACGGATCCAAGGGTCTCGAGTGGGATGCCGTCGCCGTCGTGCGGCTCGTCAAGGACGAACTGCCCAGCGCACCCCGTGACACGAAGGCCTGGCTGGGCTTCGGCGTCCTGCCGTACGCGTTCCGCGGCGATGCGGCCTGGCTGCCGGCTCTCGGCTGGCAGTCGGCCGAGACGCAGCAGGATCTCAAAGAGGCGATCGAGACCTTCGTCGAGGCGAACCGGGCCCGGCAGCTCGAAGAGGACCGCCGCCTCGCCTACGTCGCCGTCACGCGCGCCCGCGATCACCTGCTGCTCACCGGTGCGACGTGGTCGGGCACCAAACGCCCGCGCACCCGCAGCACGTTCTTCGCCGAGATCGCCGAGGCGCTCGAGGTGCCGCTCGCCGACGACGAGCCCGGCGACGATCCGTACCAGGGGGAGCGGCGCGTGCTCCAGTGGCCGATCGATCCGCTGGGTGCCCGCAGGGCGGCGGTGGCCGGTGCTGCGGCCACGGTCGAAGCCGCGCTCGGCGTACCGCGTACCGAGATCGATCCACAGGCGGCGCTGCTGCTCGCCGAGCGCGAGGCGCGCCGTGCGCGCCCGGTGCACACAGCGCCGACGCGCATCGCGGCGTCGCGCTACAAGGAGTACGTGGCGGACCTCGAGGGCACACTCGCGGGCATCGCCCGGCCGATGCCCGAGCGCCCCTTCCGCCAGACCCGCCTCGGCACGCTGTTCCACGCCTGGGTCGAACAGCGCTCGGGGCGCGCGGGACTCGGCGGCTCGCTCGACGACGCGCTGTGGGAGACCGACGAGGACCTTCCCGGCACGGAGGCCTCGGTCGAGGACGCCGCCGCACTGGCGGCCCTGCGCGAACGCTTCCTCGCGTCGGAGTGGGCGGCGCTGCAGCCGATCGAGGTCGAGACCGAGATCGACTTCACCACCATCGGCCCCGACGGACTGCCGCACATCGTGATCTGCAAGCTCGACGCCGTGTACCGGCGCGACGACCGCGGCGGGCGCATCGAGATCGTCGACTGGAAGACCGGCGTCGCGCCGCGCACCCCGGCCGAGAAGGACGAGCGGATGCTGCAGCTCGAGCTGTACCGGCAGGCCTATCACTCGAAGCACGGCGTGCCGCTGGACGAGATCGATGTCGCGCTCTACTACGTCGCCGAGGACGTCATCCTGCGAAGCTGAGTCCCCGATGCGGGGCCGGGTCGGGGCCGCGCAATGTCGCGGCTTCGCCTCAGTCGGCCAGCCAGCGGCGCAGCGCCGCCTCGGATGCGCGCTCCGCCTCGGCCGCGGCATCCAGACCGCCGTCGCGGTCGTCGTCGCGGGGGCCGGACCCGTTCGCGCCGGCGCGCGTCGGCAGCGTGATGGGCGCGGTGGAGAGATCGTCGTCCGGGTGGATCGCGGGCAACTCCACCGCGGCCGGATCGAGATCGACGGGCCGGAAGGCGGCGAGCTCCTCGGCGGTGATCTCCTGCGTGTCGAAGGACTCCGGCGCGGGTGGCACCGGCCCCGTCTCGCGTCGCGCGTCGTCCTCGTCGGCGACCCACTGCGCCAGCTCCTCGGGGTCGTACGCATCGGTCTGCATCGACGTGTCGATGGTCGGCGCGCCCGCGCCGGGCGTGCGCTCGAGCAGGGCTATCGCGTCGTCGACGTCGAGTGCAGCCGACGAGAGGATGTCGTCGCCGGCGACCCCGCCGGCGAGGGATTCGAGCAGCTCGACCGCGTCGGCGACGATGTCGTCGCGGTCGGCGTCGTGGCCGTGCACGAGCCACTTCGCGAACTCGAGTTCGGCGTAGAGGCGTGCGCGCTCGCGCGACCGGGCATCGGGAGCGCGGCCGCTGCCGGCGACGTAGGCGGCGTAGACGTCATCGGCAGCGTCGGGGGCCGACGCGAGCCACTGCAGGTCGGTCGCGGGGTCGCCGATCGACAGCCCGTGCCACTCGAGCAGCCCGGTCACGGTGGGAACGCCGTCGAGGTCCTCGAACAGGAACGAGGCGGCTCCCGCGCCGCCGAGCACGACGGCGGACTCGAAGCGCCACAGCTCGTCGGCGTCGACGGCCCGGTGCCAGCGCTCGGCGAGGCTCACCGGCAGCCGGCGGGTCGCCACCGCGCGCTCGATCATTCGCGTGACGTCGGCGCGCACCTGCTGCGGGGTGCGGGCCGGCAGACCCTCGCTCTTGACGATCGAATGCGGAAGCGCATGCAGCGCCGCCAGCGCGGCACCGAGCGAGGTCGCCGCGCCGCGTCCGGGCGGCAGGTGCGCCGCGTCGACGCGGTAGCCGGGAAGGAAGTCGACGACGACGACCCGCGTGTCGCCGAGGCCCGCCTCGCCGAGGAGTTCGGGCGCGCGGAAGGGGAGGAGGCCCCTCACGCCGGGGGTGAGCGCGCGCAGCGCGCGCACTTCCGCGGCGAGTTCAGGAGCGGACGAGGCGTCGGCAGGGACGCGTACGACCACCCGCCGGCCATCGTCGAGATCGGCGACCGCCGCGTCGAATCGGCCGGCCGCTCCCTCGGTGAGGGCGCCGACTCCGACGACGCCGACCCGCGGGAGAGCCGACGTGACCGACGCGGCTAGAGTGAGGGGTGAGCGTGCCATGTGCCCAGGGTAGGTCGGTCGCGCTCGTCCGTCCCCGCGCCACGCCCGGCCCTGAACGACGAAGCGGAGCATGTTCGATGACGGCGCCCGACAGCACCAGCCTCAATCCGCTGGCGCACCCCGGACTCGATCGCGCGGCCGATCAGAGGCTGATTCCGGACCTCCTCGAGACGGCGAAGACGGATGCCGCGTCCCGCGTGCTCGTCGTGGTCGGCGACTCCGCACCGCTCGCCGCACCCGATGCCCTCGAATGGCGCACCCCCGCGGACGTGCCCGACGGGGCCGAGTGGGCGTTCCTCGGACGTGACGACGACGGCGCAGCTCTGCTCGCCGCGGTGTTCGCGTCGCAGGACGATGATCTGTTCGCCGCCCCGGCGGGCTGGGCGGGCCTGCGTACGGTGGGGGCTCTGCTGTCGCCCCGCGACGCCGGTGCGTTCGTCGAGGCGCTGAGCCTCGGACGCTGGCTCGTCGACGCGCCGTTCTGCCCGGCGTGCGGCACCCGCACGATCCTCGGTGACGCGGGCTGGTCTCGCCGCTGCCCGAACTGCGGGCGGCAGCACTTCCCACGCACCGATCCCGCGGTCATCGTCGCGATCACGAGCACGGCAGACCCCGATCTGCTGCTCCTCGGCTCGAACGCCCTGTGGGGTGCCGACCGGTTCTCGTGCTTCGCCGGCTTCGTCGAGGCCGGCGAGTCGCTCGAGGCGGCCGTCCGCCGCGAGGTGGCAGAGGAGTCCGGCATCGAGGTCGAAACGGTGACCTACCGCGGGTCGCAGGCATGGCCGTACCCGCGCTCACTCATGGTCGGCTTCCTCGCCGAGTCCCGCGACGATGCGGCGGCGCGTGCCGACGGCGAGGAGATCGCCGCGGTCCGCTGGTTCACGCGCGACGAGATCGGCCGGGCGCTCGCCGGCGAGGGCGACGTCGTGCTTCCCGGGCGGGCGTCCATCGCTCACCGGCTCATCGCCGACTGGCACGCGGAGCGGGCGTGAGCGCCCTCGCAGGGCTGGACGAGCATCAGCTCGAGGCGGCGACCGCCCTGCGCGGACCCGTCGCGGTGCTGGCCGGCGCCGGCACGGGCAAGACCCGCGTCATCACGCACCGCATCGCCCACGGCGTCGACACCGGCGCGTACTCGCCCGGACGCGTCATGGCGGTGACCTTCACGACCAAGGCCGCCGGTGAGATGCGAGGGCGTCTGCGCGCGATGGGCGTCGGCGGGGTGTCGGCCCGCACGTTCCACGCAGCCGCGCTCGCGCAGCTCAACTTCTTCTGGCCGACGCTCGCCGGGGACACCGCGCCGGGCATCGTCGACAACAAGGTGAGGATGCTCGCCCACGCGGCCGACGGGATCGGGCTCGCGCCCGACGTGGCGACGCTGCGCGACGTCGCCTCCGAGATCGAATGGCGCAAGGTCTCGATGCTCAGTGTCGACGCGTACGCGGCGGCCCGTCCGAACGGCGTCGGTCGCCTCGGGGTCGAGAGGGTGGTGGCGCTGCAGCACGCCTACGAGAAGCTGAAGGACGAACGCCGCCAGCTCGATTTCGAGGACGTGCTTCTCGCCTGCGCCGGCATGCTCGAGGCCGAGCCCCAGGTCGCCAAGGCCGTTCGCGAGCAGTACCGCCACTTCACGGTCGACGAGTTCCAGGACGTCTCGCCCCTGCAGAACCGCCTGCTCGAGCTGTGGCTGGGGGACCGCCGCGACCTCTGCGTCGTCGGCGACGCGAGCCAGACCATCTATTCGTTCGCCGGCGCCGATGCGGCCTACCTCCTCGATTTCCCCTCGCGCTTCGAAGGCGCCCGCGTCGTGCGCCTCGAGACGAACTATCGATCGGATGCCCCGATCCTGGCAGTCGCGAACGAGCTGATGCGAGGTCGTCCCGGGGCGCTGCACCTCTCAGCGGCCGCCGATCGCGACGCCGACGTCGAGTCGGCCCCCGTTCCGACGGTGACCGCGTTCGAAGACGACCGCGACGAGGCGCGCGCGGTGGCGGCGCGGATCACCGCACAGATCGCCGACGGCGCGGACCCGCGCCACATCGCCGTGCTCTACCGCGCTCATGCGCAGTCCGCAGAGCTCGTCGCCGCCCTCTCCGACGCGGGGATCGCGACGACGGTCCTCGGCGGCCGCCGCTTCTTCGACATGCCCGAGGTGCGGCAGGCGGTCATGGAGCTGCGCGCGGCCTCGGTCGCACCCATCGAGAGCGGCTTGGTCGACACCGTGCGCGACATCCTGCGCTCGCGGGGCCTCACGGACGAGCCGCCGGAGGCCGGCGGCGCTCTCCGCGACGCGTGGGAGGCACGAGCGGCTCTGCTGCGCCTCGCCCAGGAGGCGCCCGAGGGGACCACCCTCCGGGCGTTCGCAGACGAACTCACCGCCCGGGCCAAGGCGCACGACGAGCCCGCGATGCGCACGGTGACGCTGGCGACATTGCACGCGGCCAAAGGCCTGGAGTGGGAGCACGTGCACCTCATCGGCGTCGCGGAGGGCCTTCTTCCGATCTCGTACGCCACGACGTTCGAGCAGGTCGACGAGGAGCGCCGCCTCGCGTACGTCGGCGTCACGCGGGCTGGGCGAACGCTGTCGCTGTCGTGGGCTCGAGGCGTACGGGAGCGGCAGCCGTCGCGGTTCCTGCGAGAGATCGGCAACGGCACTCTGCGTGCGGGAGGTGCGACCGCACGTGCCGGTGCAGCGAGCCGGCGCGCAGGGTCACCGACCGGGTCCGGCCGGCCGAGGGGTTCCGCGCCCGCTCCGCGATGAGGCGTCCGGCCACCATCCCCGCCTCCCACAGCACCGAGGGTTCGCTCTCGACGGGGCGCCCGAGCAGCTGTGCAGCGACAGCGGGCCACGAGGGATCGCGGTCGCGACGGTGAGCCGCGACGCAGGCGAGGCATGCGCTGCGGCCGGGCTCCACGACGGGTCCGACGTCCGCGCCCGAGCCGGTGAGTGCGATCGGCACATGATCGACGTCGGCGGCCATGAGTGCGGCGGCCGCACCGGGCGCCACGACGCGATGCACGAGGAAGACGACGGCCGCAGCATCCGTGCCGGAGCGGATGCCGTCGAAGCGATGAGCGGCGTGGACGTCGTACCCCTCCGCGGCGAGCCCCGCGGCGACCGCGTCACGATGCCGGTCGGGCACTTCCTCGGCGCACTGGATCGTGACGCGGGGGCGTGCCGCGGCATCCGTCATGAGTGCTCGGCGTATACGCGACAGGAACCGTGACGCGGCGGACGCGTCCGGCGCACCGAGTGCCTGCGCGAAGGGGAGTGCAGCGCCGTCGGGGATGCCGCGCTCCAGCTCGCGCAGCAGGCGCTGCTGCCAGGGGAGCGGGTCGTCGAGGACCGCGACCGGGTCAGCGCCGAACTGGATCGTCGAGTCGGTCCGCCACACCGGGGGATACGAGGGGTCGAGTCGCAGCATGCGCCCGATCCTGTCGGAAGTCCGGGGTCCGCAACGCGTATCCACAGGCCGCGAGGCGTCTTCGCTGCGCCGGGACGGCCTGGGGAGGAGCCGGGACTCGACCCCCGCCCGCCGCTTACACGGGCCGGTGGTCGTCGGGAGCGCCGCTCTCGCCCTCGTCGCCCGATCCGTCGGACTCGGAGGGGGCATCGGATGCCTCGTCCGCGGCCGATCCGCCGGGATCTTCGCCCGCGAGCAGGCGCGCCAGGGCGTCGTCCATCTCGTCGCGCACCGGCTCCTCGCCGCGCGCGCGGGCCTCGAGGCGGGCGACGAGTGCCGCGGGATCGTCGATGTCGGACGCGCTCGGCATGAGGTCGGGGTAGTCCCACAGCGCGTCGCGCGCGGCCGGGCCGACGGCGTCCGTCACGGCGCGCCACATCGCGGCGGCCTCGCGCATGCGGCGCGGCCGGATCTCGAGGCCGACGAGGGAGCCCAGCGCACGCTCGGCGGGACCGCCGACGGCGCGGCGACGGCGAACGGCCTCCGAGATGCGCTGTGCCGAGGGGAGGCGCGAGGTCGCGTCCTCGGTGACGACCTCGACCCAGCCTTCGACCGTCGCGAGGAGGTTCTCCAGGCGGGCGAGTGCGGCCTCCTGGGCCTCGGAGCGGGCGGGCAGCAGCGCGCCGCTCTCGATCGCGCGGCGGAGCTCCTCGGGCTCGGACGGGTCGAAGCGCGTGGCGAGATCCTCCAGCGCGTCGGTGTCGACGTGCACGCCCCGCGCGAAATCGGTGACCTGCGAGATCACATGCAGGCGCAGCCAGCGCGCGTGACGGAAGAGGCGAGCGTGCGCGAGCTCGCGCGTCGCCACGTACAGCGCGAGCTGGTCTTCGGGCACCTCGAGGTCGCGCCCGAAATCGGCGAAGTTCTGGGGAAGGATCGCGGCCTGGCCGTCGGGCATCAGCGGGATGCCGACGTCGCCGCCGCTCACGACCTCCTTGGACAGGTTGCCGACCACCTGACCGAGCTGCGACGCGAAGAGCGAACCGCCGACCGTGCGCATGAGGCGCCCGGCGCCCTGCACGAGCCCCTGCATGTCTTCGGGCGCCTGCTCGCTCAGCGCCGAGGTGAGCGCGTCGGCGATGCTCGTGGCGACGGGAGCGGCGAGCTCCTGCCAGACGGGCAGCGTGGCCTCGACCCAGGCGCCGCGCGTGAGCGTCGCCGGGGGAGCCGGCAGCTCCGCGATCGTGGTCGCCTCGCTCAGCCACAGCGTCGCCAGCGCGAACGCCTGGTCGAGGTCCGTGCGCTGACCCGCCGTCACACCCAGGCCCTCCTGGTTGGCGATGTGCAGCGCCTGGCGCTTCGCCATGTCCCACGAGATGCCGGTCTCATCGGCGCCCTCGAAGGCCCCATGCAGCTGGCGTAAGACGGCCTGCATCATCGCAGGGTCGATGTTCATGCCCGACAGCCGCGACAGCTGCTCGGGGTCGAAGTCGCCCGCCGCACCGCCGAACAGCTGGCGGATGAGTTCCTGGAAGTCGTCCTCGGGGCTGGGGTCGCCCCCGCCAGTGACGTCGTCTGCCACTTCAGCCGCCTTTCAGCCGGTCGATGAGGTTGCGTTCTACGCTAGTCCCAGCATCCGTCGCACTCCCCGGCAAGGACCCCGAACGCCTTACGCCGGTCGCGAACGACCAGGCGCATCACCGACAAGGCACGGAAGAGAGGTCCCGCGTGGCCCTGTTCGACGAGAACACGACGATCGAGCCCGCCCCACGGCCGCGGATGTCCCGCCGCACGCTGGCCGGGGTATGGGCGCTCGCCGTCGCGATGGTGGTTCTTCTCGTCATCACGTTCCTGCCGACCTCCTACGTCATCCAGCGCCCGGGGCCGGTGTACAACACGCTCGGCACGGCGCAGAACGCCGACGGCGAGGAGGTGCCCCTGATCTCGGTCGAGGGCGCCGAGACGTACCCGACGGACGGGTCGCTCGACCTCCTCACCGTGCAGGTGCAGGGCAATCGCGAGCACACGCCGTCGTGGTTCGAGCTGGCCATGGCGTGGTTCGACCCGAGCCGGGCCGTCATGCCGATCGACGCGATCTTCCCCGAGGACCAGACCACCGAGCAGCGCAACGAGGAGAGCGCTCAGATGATGGTCGACTCCCAGCACGAGGCGACCGCCGCTGCTCTGACCGAGCTCGGCTACGACGTGGGCGGGACCCTGTCGGTCTACTCCGTCATCGACGGCGCCGCCGCTGAAGGGATCCTCGAGCAGGGCGACCTCATCCTCGAGGCGAACGGCGAGGAGCTCACGGATGTCTCGACGCTGCGCTCGGTGATCAACGAGGGGGAGGGCGCCCCTGTCGAGCTCCTCATCGAGCGTGACGGCGAGCAGCAGACGGTGGAGGTCACCCCGAAGGAGACAACCGACGACGCGGGGAAGACGACCTGGATCCTCGGGGTCAACCTCACGACGGACTACGACTTCCCGATCGACGTCACCATCCAGCTGAACAACGTCGGCGGACCCAGCGCCGGCATGATGTTCGCGCTCGGGATCATCGACACGCTCACCCCGGGGGAGCTCAACGGCGGGCAGCAGGTCGCCGGCACGGGCACGATCACCGCCGACGGCGAGGTCGGGCCGATCGGAGGCATCCGTCAGAAGATGTGGGGCGCGCTGGATGCCGGCGCCCAGTGGTTCCTCGCCCCCGAGGCGAACTGCGACGAGGTCGTGGGTCACATCCCGGGAGATCTGCGCGTGTTCTCGGTCGAGGATCTGGACGATGCGCTGGCGGTGCTCGACGCGGTGAGCTCGGACGGCGATCTCGACGCGCTCCCGACCTGCACGCTCAAGTGACCGCGCGGATCGTGCCCGAAACGTTGCGAGTTTCTTAGAGTTCGCCCAGGGAGGACAAGGCGGGCGCCGAGAATCGCGCGCCTAGGATGGGAACGTGACCACGACCTCCGCGCCGACTCCGGCCACACCCTCCCGCACCCGACGCGTCATAGCCATCACCCTGGCGATCATCGCCGCGCTCGTGGTGGCCTTCTTCATCTTCGCCAGCCTCTACGCGGACTGGCTCTGGTACGACCAGCTCGGGTTCTCGGAGGTGCTGCTCACCCAGTGGGTCGCGCGCGTCGTGATGTTCGCCGTCGGCTTCCTCGGGATGGCGGTGCCCGTGTGGCTCTCCATCCAGCTCGCGTACCGGCTGCGCCCCGTCTACGCACGGCTGAGCTCGCAGCTCGACCGCTACCAGGAGGTCGTCGAGCCGCTGCGCAGGCTCGCGATGTGGGGCATCCCGATCTTCTTCGGCTTCTTCGCCGGCTTCGCCGCCTCGGCCCAGTGGGAGACCACGTGGCTGTGGTTCAACGGCGTCGCCACCAAGACGACCGACCCCGAGTTCGGGCTCGACACCGGCTTCTACATGTTCGCCATGCCGTTCTGGAGCTCGCTCATCGGCTTCGCCTCGGCGGTCCTGCTGATCTGCCTGCTCGTCACGGCGCTGGTCTCGTACCTCTACGGCTCGGTGCGCATCGGCCAGCGTGAGCTCCGCATCTCCAAGTCGGCGCGCATCCAGCTCGCGGTGACCGCGGGTCTGTACCTGCTGGTGCAGGGCGCGAGCCTGTGGCTCGACCGCTACAAGACCCTCGTCGAGCCCGGCGACCGCATCACCGGTCCCGGCTACACGGGCGTCAACGCGATCATCCCCGGCCAGACGATCCTCGCGTTCGCGGCGGTCATCGTCGCCATCCTGTTCTTCGTCACCGCGATCATCGGCCGCTGGCGCTACCCGCTCATCGCGACCGCCCTGCTCGTCGTGTCGGCGATCGTCGTCGGCGTCGGCTACCCGTGGGTGGTCAACACCTTCCAGGTCCAGCCGAACCGCTTCGCCCTCGAAGAGGACTACTACCAGCGCAACGTCGACATGACGCACGAGGCGTACGGCGTCGACAACCTCGACCAGCAGGACTTCACGGCCGTCACCGACGTCGAGGCCGGCCAGCTGCGCGACGACGCGGCCACCACCGCCCAGGTGCGCATCATGGACCCCGCGATCATCTCGCCGAACGTGCGCCAGCTCGAGCAGTACCGGTCCTACTACCAGTTCGCCGACCCGCTGGACGTCGACCGGTACGACATCGACGGCGTCTCGCAGGACACCGTGGTCTCGGTACGCGAGCTGAACCTCGCGCAGCTCGGCAACGCCGCAGACTGGCAGAACTCCGCGGTCGTCTACACGCACGGCTACGGCCTCGTCGCCGCCAAGGGCAACGACCGCACGAACGAGGGCGACCCCGTGTTCCTCGAGCGCGGCATCCCCGCCTCCGGGTTCCTCTCCGACCAGGAGGACTTCCAGCCGCGGGTGTACTTCGGCGAGTACTCGCCGACGTACTCCATCGTCGGGGCTCCTTCCGGTTCCGAGCCGGTCGAACTCGACTACCCCTCGGGCGCGGACGGCTCCGGCGAGACAAAGACGACGTTCGAGGGCGAGGGCGGCCCGAGCCTCGGCAACGTCTTCAACAGGCTCATCTACGCGCTCAAGTTCCAGGCCGAGCAGATCCTGTTCTCCGACTACGTCAACGAGGACTCGCAGATCCTCTACGACCGCAACCCGCGCGAGCGCGTCCAGAAGGTCGCGCCGTACCTGACGCTCGACAACGACGCCTACCCGAGCGTCGTCGACGGACGCATCGTGTGGATCATCGACGGTTACACGCTGAGCGCGAACTACCCGTACTCCTCGACCGTCAGCCTCACCTCCGCGATCTCGGACTCGTCGAACCCGGCGCCGCGCTTCGCGCTCGACGACATCAACTACATCCGCAACTCGGTGAAGGCGACCGTCGACGCGTACGACGGCTCGGTCACGCTGTACGCGTGGGATGAGAGCGACCCGGTGCTGGAGTCGTGGCAGAAGGTCTACCCGTCGACGATCAAGCCGATCAGCGACATGTCGGCCGACCTGATCAGCCACGTGCGGTACCCGACCGATCTGTTCAAGGTGCAGCGCACGATCCTCGGCGTCTATCACGTCGACGATGCCCGCTCGTTCTACCAGAGCGACAACCGCTGGCAGACGCCGAACGACCCGCAGGAAGAGACGCAGCTCCAGCCGCCGTACTACCTGACGATGCAGATGCCCGACCAGGATCAGCCGACGTACTCGATGTTCACGTCGTTCATCCCGGCGGCGACGGCGGGCAACACCCGCAACGTCCTGATGGGCTACCTCGCGGTGGACTCGAACGCGGGCAGCGAAGCGGGAGTCAAGAGCAAGGACTACGGAAAGCTCCGCATGCTGGTGATCGACGCCGAGACGACGGTGCCCGGTCCCGGCCAGGTGCAGAACACGTTCAACTCGGATCCGCAGATCTCGGCGCAGATCAACCTGCTGAAACAGGGACAGTCCGAGGTGCTCAACGGCAACCTGCTCACCCTGCCGGTCGGCGGCGGCCTGCTGTACGTCCAGCCGGTGTTCGTGCAGTCGTCGACGGGCACGAAGCTGCCGAAGCTCCAGAAGGTGCTGGTCTCGTTCGGCGACAAGATCGCCTTCGAGGACACCCTGAACGAGGCTCTCGACACCCTGTTCGGTGGTGATTCCGGAGCCGACGCGGGTGACACCGACGTGCAGCCGACGCCGGGCGCCACGCCGGCGCCGACTCCCGAGCCGACGCCGGGCGCCACGCCGGCGCCGACGCCCGAACCGACGCCGACCGACGAGTACCAGGCGGCGCTGCAGGACGCGCAGCAGGCGATGCTCGATCGCCAGGCGGCGCTCGAGAAGGGCGACTGGGCCGCGTACGGCGCGGCCGACGAGCGCCTGACCGCCGCGGTCGAGAAGCTCATCCAGCTCGGCGAGCAGCCGTAAGCCGATAGCACGAAGGCCGGTCCCCGCGGGGGCCGGCCTTCGGCGTTCCTGGGCTATGCCGTGAGCATCGCGTACCAGATGAGCAGCAGCGTGACTGCGAAGCCCGAGAACTGGTTGAGCCACAGGAACCGGCGCCATCCGGTGGTCGCGGCCGCCGCGTCGGCGTCGGCGATCGAGCGGTACGGCCACACCGTCACGAGGTAGGGCACCACGAGCACAGCCGCGAGCGGTCCCGGCCAGGTCGTCGCGAGCATCGCGAGCCCTGCCGCGGCGTAGCAGGCGAGGGAGAAGCGCACCGTCCAGCGTGCGCCGCGCGCCGTCGCGATCGATGCGATCTCCGCTTCGCGGTCGGCGACGACGTCCTGCACCGCTCCGAACGCGTGGGAGGCGATGCCCCACAGCGCGAACGCGCCGATGAGCGCTACGAGGGCAGGCGTCCACGTGGCTTCCGCCAGGACGAGCCCGTACACGGCGGGGGAGAAGAAGTGGATGCTGCTGGTCACGGAGTCCAGGAACGGCCGCTCCTTCAGCCGCAGCGGCGGCGCGCTGTAGAACACGACGAAGAACAGGCTCGCGGCGAGGACGATCCACGACACCGCGGACCCGATCGCCACGAGATAGGCCACGAACGGCAGGCACAGCAGCGCGGAGGCCCACAGGGTCACGCGGTGCATCCGCCGATCGAGCACGGCACCGTGGGCGCCGCCCTTCCGCGGGTTGCGGAGATCCGACTCGTAGTCGAACACGTCGTTGATGCCGTACATCGCGAGGTTGTACGGCACGAGGAAGAACAGCGTGCCGAGCACGAGGGTCAGATCCACCTCGCGCGTGGTCATGACGTAGGCGGCGGCGAACGGGTACGCGGTGTTGATCCAACTCACCGGCCGCGAGGCGATGAGCAGTTGCCGGGCGACGGTGCTCGCGCGAAGGGGCGCCGCAGTGGTCACGAGGCCACCTCCTCGCGACGCGAGCGCGACGGCCCGAGCAGCGTGAAGACCGCAGGTACGAGGAACGCCGCGCACACCGGGTAGGCGAAGTCCTCGATCGGGGCGAGACCGATGCGCACCCCCGAGATCAGCGTCTCGGGGTACGTGAAGAGCCCCGCGGCGATCATGATGTTGTCGAACACGGCGGTGAGCACGACCAGAATGCCGGCGGCGATGACGGATGCCGTCATCCTGCGTCCGAACGCCGGGCGGCGGGCTGTCAGCAGCGCCACGAGTGCCGTGATGAGTACGAACGGCGCGACGATGAGGGAGTAGGTCATCGGGTCGCCTCCGAGCGCGGGGACGCAGCATCCGTCCTCCGCCGGTCTGTCAGGCGCAGGGCGCCGGACCACGCGACGAGGGCCAGGTAGCTCAGGAACGCGAGGAACACGGGCTCTTCGAGCGGGAGGTGGGGGGCGAGGTCGACGCCCAGCAGCAGGGCGCTGTCGCCCTTGACGAAGACGCCGGTGGCGATGCCGACGGCGTCCCACGCGAGGAAGAACGCGGTGCCGATGCCCACCGCGAGAGCCGTGCGTCCGGGCGCCCGCCACGCCGCGAGGCGCCAGCGCCGGTCGATCAGCAGCACGCCCACCGCGGAGACGAGGATGGCGGCGAGGTAGAGTCCCGGCACCGTCACACCCTCGCCGGCTCTGCGAGGGGACCGGGGGAGCGATCCCCCCGCAGACGCTTGACGACGAGCTCGGCCGAGATGAGGCACATCGGCAGGCCGATGCCCGGCAGGGTGGAGGCGCCGACGTACGACAGGCCCTCGACCTCGCGCGACGCGTTCCGGGGCCGGAAGACCGCGCTCTGACCCAGCGTGTGCGCGAGGCCCAGCGCGTTGCCGCGCCAGGCGCCGAAGTCGTCGGCGAAGTCGCCGGGGGCGACCGTACGGCGCACCACGATGCGCTCCGCCAGGTCGGGGATGCCGCACCATTCGGCGATCTGCGCGATCACCACGTCGGCCGCCGCCTCGATCGCCGCGTCGCCTCCGCCGTCGATGCCCCCGTGCCCCAGCTGGGGGTCTGCGGGCACGGGGACGAGCACGAAGAGATTCTCGTGCTCCGGCGGCGCCACGCTGGGGTCCGTGGCGCTGGGACGGCAGATGTAGAGCGAGGCGGGGGCGGGGATGCGCGGGCGGGCGCCGAAGATGTCGGTGAAGTTCGCGCGCCACTCCCGGGCGAACAGCAGCGTGTGGTGGGCGAGCTCCGGGAGCCGGCCCTCGACGCCGAGCATCACCAGCAGCGCGCCGGGGCTCGGCGTGCGCGAGCGCCACCACTCCTCGGGATACGTCTGCTCGGCGCGGGGGAGCAGCCGGGTCTCGGTGTGGTGCAGGTCGGCGCCCGACACCACAAGGTCGGCCGGCACGCGGTGTCCGCCGGCGAGTTCGACGCCGGTCGCGACGCCGGCCTCCGTGGTGATCGCGGTGACTCGCGCGCCGGTCTCGATCGCGACTCCGGATGCCTCGGCCAGGCGCGCGATCGCGCCCACGAGCTCGGTGAACCCGCCGCGCGGGTAGAGCACGCGATCGCCCAGGTCGAGGTGGCTCATGAGGTGGTACAGACTCGGCACGCCGTAGGGCGATCCTCCGAGGAAGACGGCGGGGTACTCGAGGATCTGACGCAGTCGCGGATCGGTGAACCGACGCTCGACATGGCGGGCGAGGCTGCGCGTCAGGAGGGGCGCGAGCCGCGGCATCCGTTTCAGCAGTGCCGGGTCTCGAAGGCCCGCGGTCGTCTCATAGGTGTCGTAGAGGAACCGCGAGACCGCGAGCTCGTAGGCGTCGGCGGCGGAGTCGAGGTACGCGTCGAGGCGGGCGCCCGCGCCGGGCTCGACGCTCTCGAAGAGTGCGGTGGCCTCGGCGCGGCCGGAGCGCACGTCGAGGGGGGATAGTCCGGTCGACGGATCCGAGTACACCCGGTACGCCGGATCCAGCGGCACGAGGTCGAGTTCGCGCTCCGCCGTCGTGCCGAGCAGCCGGAAGAAGTGGTCGAACACCTCGGGCATGAGATACCAGCTCGGGCCTGTGTCGAACCGGAACCCGTCGCGCTCCCACGACCCAGCGCGCCCGCCGAGTTCGTCGCGCGCCTCGAACACGGTCGTGTCCCATCCTTCGGACGCCAGTAGAGCCGCCGCGGCGAGTCCGCCGACGCCGCCGCCGATGACGACCGCGCGGGGCTGTCCGTCGACGAGCGTCATGCGCGCACCTCCCGCGGGGCGAAGCCCAAGAGCGCGCGGGCCGCGAGGCGCGCCTTCACGGCGTCGGGCACGCGCACCCGCTCCTCGGATCCGTCGAACGCGCGCAGGCGCACGGCGAGCTCGGCGAAGAGGTCGTGCGCGGCGGTCACCGCACGGCGGCAGTCGGCGGGAAGCGCCGGGATGGCGCTCGCTGCGACGGCCAGGTCGCGGTCGATGCGATCGAGCACGGCGGCGCGCTCCCCGTCGGCCGAGGACAGACCGAGGTAGTCGCGTCCGAGCACGGCCTCGTCGTGGTGGAGGTCGCGCAGGAAGTTGACGTCCTGGAAGGCGGCGCCGAGGCGCCGGGCGCCGTCGACGAGCTCGGGAGAGGGTGCGACCGGATGCTGCGCCCCGGCGTTGACGAACACCTGCAGGCACATCAACCCGACGACCTCCGCCGAGCCGTACACGTAGGCGTCGTGGGATGCCGCGTCGTGACTGCGCGTGCCGAGATCGGTGCGCATGGAGGCGAAGAAGGGGCGCACGAGATCCTCGCCGATGCCGCACTCGCGCGCCGTCCCGGCGAACGCGTGGACCACGAGGTTTGAGCTGAAGCCGCGCGCGATCGCCGCGAGCGTCTCGCGTTCGAGCTGGTCGAGGATCTCGCCGGCGACCTCCGGAGGCAGCCCGGCCTCTTCGGCGGGACCGTCCACGATCTCGTCCGCGATGCGCACCAGCGCGTAGACGTTGCGCACATGCGGTCGCGGTCGCGGCCCGAGCAGCCGGCACGCGAGCCCGAACGACGTCGAGTACCGCGCGATCACCGTCGCCGCAGCATCCGCCGCCGCCCGGTCATAGAGGGCGAGTCCCGTGGGGCTTGCGGTGCGCACGGTGCTCATGGGATCCGTCCTTCGATGCCGTCGGCGAGCGTGCGCAGGAGTGCGCCGGCTCGGTCAGGGAGCGCGGGGTCGTGCGACGCCGACCGCACGGCGGACAACGTCTCCTCGATGAGTCGCACCAGTCGCTGCCGCGCCCCGGTCTCCTCCAGCACGACCTGCGCCTCGCGCACGGCGACAGGGCCGGTGCGCGCGAGGGCGAGCGCCTCGTCGACGCGCGGCGCGGCGCCCGACTCACGGGCCAGCGCGACGAGCGGGGTGCGCTTGTTCTCGCGGAGATCGGGCCCGGTGTCGCGCCCCGTCTGCGCCGTGGTCCCGAACGCGCCGATGAGGTCGTCGACGAGCTGGAAGGCGAGCCCGAGGCGCCCGCCTGCCTCGCCGAGCACGCGCAGAGCGTCGCCGTCGGCGCCCCCGAGGAGCGCGCCCGCCTGGAGCGGCGCGCGGAACGTGTACACCGCGGTCTTGTTGAACGCCGTATCGAGCGTCGAGAGGCGGGATGGATGCCGCGCCGCGACGCTGTTCTCGACGTCGGCGAGCTCGCCCGCGGCCGAGATCAGGACGGCGTCGTCGAGCAGGGTCAGGAGCCGGTCCCGCGTCGCGTCGTCGGTGGGGGCCATCGCGACCAGGCGGAAGGCCTCGTGGAGCAGGATGTCGCCGGCCAGGATGGCGGCGGCGTCGCCCACCAGCGCCGCCCCGTCCGGGTCGGCGCCGTCGTCCTGTGCCCGCCGGCGGAACTCGCCGCCGATGTTGGGCACGCCGCGCCGCATCGTGTCGTGGTCGATCACGTCGTCGTGGACGACGAACGCCGTGTGCAGAAGTTCGAAGGCGGCCGCGACAGAGAGGACGGCGGACGTGTCGGCGTCGCCGGTGCGGAATGCGGCGAAGGCTGCGGTGACCAGGGCGGGACGCAGACGCTTCCCGCCCTGCGCCGCGCGCGTGATCGCGTCGCCCAGGGCGCCGAACGCGGGGCCCAGCTCCGACGCGCGCTCGCGGATGCGCGCGAGCGCCCCGTCGATCGCGATCCGCAGGTCGGGGTCGGCTGCCGCGGGGATCATGACGCGCGTCTCTCGCGCGTAGGCGTCTCGAACAGGTGGAGCTGCTGGGCCTGGAGCACCAGCCACGGACTGAACGCCCACGGGGTCGCCTCGATCGAGATGGCGAGCGCTTCGGGTTCGACCCACTGCGCGTCGACGACTTCGAGCGGGTTGAGCACAGGCTCGTCGTCGGTGTAGGCGGTATAGACCGGACACACCTCGTGCTCGACGATGCCGTTGGCGTCGGTGGCGCGGTACCGGAACAGCGGGAGCGCGACGGTGAGGTCGGTCAGCGTGAGCCCGAGTTCGAAGTCGGCGTGGCGACGGACCGCCGCGAGCACCGGCTCGGCAGGTCGCGGATGCCCGCAGAACGAGTTGGTCCAGACACCGGGCCACGTCCGCTTCGTGAGCGCCCGGCGGGTGATGAGCACCTGGCCCTCGCCGTTGAGCACGTGGCAGGAGAACGCGAGATGCAGGGCAGTATCGGGACCGTGCACACTGGATTTCGGGGCCGTGCCGATGGCGCGGCCGTCATCGTCGAGCAGGACGACGTGGTCGGTGTCGGGCATCCCATCATTCCTCTCAGATTGCTAGCTAAACTAGCAATACCTCGTGTGCGATGCTACAACGGGTCGGAAGGAACGTCCACGATGTCCGAGCGATGGCTGCCACAGACGGAACATGAGCACGCGGTGATGCGTGTGCTCACGTCCATCCGCGCCGTCAGCGACGCCATGGAGCGCATGCACAGCGGCATGAAGGGCGACATGGACATGAACGCCTCGGATGTCGCCGCCCTACGGCTGCTCATCATCCGCGAGCGACAAGGGCGCTCTGTCAGCCCGCGCGACATCGCCCGCCACCTGCGCATCTCGACCGCATCGACCACGAAGCTGCTCGATCGGCTCGTGGATTCCGGGCATGTCCAGCGCCGCCCGCATCCCAGTGACGGGCGGGGGCGCGTGGTGGTGCTCACGGAGGACGCGCGCAATGCGTTCTTCCGCGTCTTCGGCGACCGGCTGCGGGCGATGCGAACCGTCGCGCTGGACTACGACGAGGCGGAACTCGGGGTGATCGCGCGGTTCCTCGACGATCTCTGCGGCGCGATGGACCCGGAGGACTGAGCACGCCGCGATGAGTTCGGCCTGTACGACCGCGCCGCACCGCACAAACGAAGGAAGGGCGCCCCATGACGGGACGCCCTTCCTTCGTTTTCTGTTGCGGGGACAGGATTTGAACCTGCGACCTCTGGGTTATGAGCCCAGCGAGCTACCGAGCTGCTCCACCCCGCGGCACAAGGAATAGCCTAGCACGGGGTTTGGGGTGCTCGTGACACAGGGGCGGTCCGCTTGCCCCGATCGCCGACGGCGGGCAAGGATGAACTCATGTCCACAGAGCGCGACACCGACCCTCGAGACGACCGCGTCGACGGCCGCGACGAGACGCCGGAGGAGCGCGCCGACCGCAACTGGAGCGAGGTCCTGCAGGAGGTGCGCGTCCTGCAGACGGGCACCCAGATCCTCACGGGCTTCCTGCTCGCGCTGGCGTTCCAGCCGGCCTTCGGCGACCTCACCGATTCCCAGAAGTCCTTCTATCTCGGACTCGTGGTCCTCTCCGCGCTCAGCTCGATCATCGCGCTCGCGCCGGTGGCCCTGCACCGGGCGCTCTTCCAGCAGCGGGCCAAGGCCGAGGTGGTGCACTACGGCCACTATGCGCTGGTCACCGCGCTCGGAACCGTCGCCGTGCTCCTCGTGGGTGTCGTGGCGTTCGTCTTCGACGTCGTGCTGGGCGGGTCGGCGTTCTGGTGGGCCCTCATCCCGCTCGGGCTGCTGGTCTGCGCGATGTGGCTGGTCGTGCCCGCGATCCTCCGTGCGCGACGCCGGACGAACGGAGCACGACGATGACCGAGACGCTCCCCGTCGCGGTGGCGCAGTTCGCGCCGACGGCCGAGACCGCGGTGAACCTCGAGTCCATCGCGCAGCTCGTGGCCACGGCATCCGATCGCGGAGCCCGCGTCGTCGTGTTCCCCGAATACTCGAGCTACTTCGTCGACCCGTTCGACGAGTCGCTGGCCGCCAACGCCCAGGAACTGGACGGCCCGTTCGTGCAGGCGCTCACACGATTCGCGGCGCAACACGACCTGACGATCGTCGCCGGGCTCCTCGAGCGCGCCAGTGACGGCACGCGCGTGCGCAACACCGCGGTCGCGGTCGATGCGACGGGGCTGATCGCGCACTACCGGAAGCTGCACCTGTACGACGCATTCGGCCAGCGGGAATCGGACTGGGTCGAACCCGGTGAGCCCGGTGAAGCGCAGACGTTCGAACTCGGCGGACTCCGGTTCGGTCTCATGACCTGTTACGACCTCCGGTTCCCCGAAATCGGGCGGCTGCTCGTCGACGCCGGGGCCGACGTGTTCCTGGTGCCGGCGGAATGGGTGCGCGGTCCGCTCAAGGAGCACCACTGGCGCACCCTGCTGCACGCCCGCGCGATCGAGAACACGGTGTTCGTCGCCGCTGCGGACCATCCGCCGCCCCTCGGCGTGGGCAATTCGCTCGTCGTGGACCCGCAGGGCGTGGAGCTCGCGGCCGTCGGCACGTCGACCGACGTCGCGGTCGTCCATCTCGACGTCGGCGCGATCGAGCGCGTGCGACGTGTCAACCCCGCGCTGACGCTCCGTCGCTTCGGCGTCGGCCCGCGCTGACGCCGAGGCTCACCCGAGGCGGGTGAGGCGGGATGCCGCGTCCTCGAGCACCTCGACGCGTTTGCAGGCGGCGAAGCGCACGAGCGTGGCGTACTCCTCACGCCGGTCCGGCGTCGCGAAGGCGGTGAGGGGGATCGCCACGACCCCGGCGCGCTCGGGGAGGGCGCGGCAGAAGGTCGCAGCATCCGTCGCTCCGAGCGGAGCGGCGTCCACGACGGTGAAGTACGAGCCGGCGGGCATCGACACGTCGAACCCGGCTGCGCGCAAGCCTGCGCCGAGCAGGTCGCGCTTCGCGCGCAGCGTGCCGGCGATGCCCCGGAAGAACTCATCGCCCAACCGGAGGCCGGTGGCCATCGCGGGCTGGAACGGGCTGCCGTTGACATACGTGAGGAACTGCTTGACCGCGAGCACGGCGTCGATGAGCGGCGCAGGACCCGAGATCCAGCCGATCTTCCAGCCGGTCGTCGAGAACGTCTTGCCGCCCGACGAGATCGTCAGCGTGCGCTCCGCGGCGCCCGGGAGGGTCGCGATCGGCACGTGCGGCTCGTCGAAGACGAGGTGCTCGTACACCTCGTCGGTCACGATGACGGCGTCGTGGCGCTCGGCGAGGCGCACGACCTCGTCACGCACGTCGGCGCCGAAGACGGCCCCGGTGGGATTGTGAGGATCGTTCACGAGGATGACGCGCGTCCGGTCGCTCACCGCCGCACGCAACTCGTCGAGGTCGGGCTGGAAGTCGGGCCACCGCAGCGGCACCGTCACCAGCCGCGCGCCGGCGAGAGCGACCACCGCCGCGTACGAGTCGTAGTACGGCTCGAACACCACGACCTCGTCATCAGGACCGTCGATGAAGGCGAGAAGCGCCGCGGCGAGCGCCTCGGTCGCGCCCGCCGTCACGAGCACCTCGCGCGCGGGATCCAGCTGCAGTCCGTAGAACCGCTCCTGATGCTCGGCGACGGCCGAGAGGAGATCCGGGATGCCGCGACCCGGCGGGTACTGGTTGACGCCGTTCGCGATCGCCGAGCGGGCCGCCTCGAGCACCTCGGCCGGGCCGTCCTCGTCGGGGAAGCCCTGCCCGAGATTGATCGCGCCGGTACGCGCCGCAAGGGCGGACATCTCGGCGAAGATGGTGGGGTGGATCGACCCGTCGGAACCGACGAGTCCGGCGCCCGCGGCTGTGCGGCGCCATGCTCCGGGGATCTGTCGCATCGCTTCACCGTAATACCGGGCGGGCTCATCCCCGTTGCATAGGCGAGTCCCATTCGCGACATAAGAAACGCACAGCATCGGTGGGCACAGTGGTGAGTGCTTGGCAGAAGGAGCAACCATGAGCGACATCCAGGGCGACCGCCCGGAAGACCAGACCCCCGCCGTCCCCTCGCAGTCGGCCGCGGAGGCCGCCGCGCAGACGCCCGCCCAGCCCGAGACCCCGGCCCCCGCCGCGGCCGCGCCGGAAGCCGTCGAGCCCACGCAGCCCGGCGCGCCCGTGCAGCCCGCACCGCCCGTGACTCCGGCCGCGTCAGCCGCCGCACTGCCCCCGGTTCCGCCGAGCGCACCCGCCGCGCAGCCCGCGGCCCACGTGCAGCCGACCGCACCGACCCAGCCCGTGCCGCCCGCCGGCTACCCGGCAGGGGCGTACGCGTACGCCCGTCCGCAGGGTTACGCCGGCCAGCCCGCGCCCTACCCCCACTCCTACGCGGGCCAGCCGGCGCCCGGCGCCCCCGGTGCCGCGTTCGGTGTGACCGCTGCGGACGCCCAGCCGACGCTGCCGATCGCCGGCTCGACCGGCGCCGTGCCGACCGCGACCAAGGCACCCAAGAAGTCGTCCGGCGCGGGCAAGGTCGTCGGCCTCATCGTCGCCGCCGCCATCGTCGGCGGAGCTGCGGGCCTCGGCGGTGCGTACGCCGGCGTCACCTGGTTCGCCCCGGTGAGCGCATCGCCCGCCGCGGGACCGTCGACGGTCACGGTCAACGACACCGACTCCGTCAACCAGACCACCGCGATCGCCGCGAAGGTCGTGCCGAGCGTCGTCACGATCGAGGCGACAGGCTCGTCGGCGGCCGGCACCGGCTCGGGCGTCGTGCTCACGAAGGACGGGTACGTCGTCACGAACACGCACGTCGTGACACTCGACGGCGCGACCGGTGACGCGACCATCCGCGTGACCACCTCCGACGGCCGCGTCTACGACGCCGAGGTCGTCGGCACCGACCCGACCTACGACCTCGCCGTCATCAAGCTGAAGGACGCCGAGGACCTCACTCCGATCGAGATCGCAGACTCGAGCAAGCTCAACGTCGGTGACACGACCGTCGCGGTGGGCGCACCGCTGGGTCTCGCGAACTCGGTGACCGAAGGCATCGTGAGCGCGCTCAACCGCTCGATCTCGATCGCGTCGTCGGCGGCGCCCGACTCGGGCGGCGACAGCCAGGACCAGCAGGACCAGAACAGCCAGGAGGGCCCGTTCCGCTTCGACTTCGGTCAGGGCGACCAGCAGTCGACGGCCACCGAGAGCATCTCGATCTCGGTCATCCAGACCGACGCCGCCATCAACCCCGGCAACTCCGGCGGCGCGCTGGTCGACTCCGACGGCAAGCTGATCGGCATCAACGTGGCGATCGCGACCGCGGGCGGCTCGTCCTCCGACGGCTCCGGCTCGATCGGCGTCGGCTTCTCGATCCCGTCCGACATCGTCAAGCGCATCACCGGCGAGATCATCGACAACGGCGAGGCGACCCACGGTCTGCTCGGCGCGAACGTGAAGGCCGCGGCATCCGTCGAGGGCTCGACCATCACCGGCGCCTACATCGACGCCGTCACCGACGGCGGTGCGGCCGCCGCCGCCGGCCTGCAGAAGGGCGACATCGTCACCGCATTCAACGGCGTGCCCGTCACCGATGCCACCGACCTCACGGCGCAGGTGCGCGCCGCCGCGGCCGGCAGCGACGCCGAGGTGACCTACGTCCGCAACGGCAAGACGCAGACCGTCCAGGTCACGCTGGGGTCGCTCCAGCAGTAGTCCACACCTCCCAGGGACGCCATTCCGCGAGCAGGTAGGCTCGCGGGATGGCGTCCTTCTCGTTCGGCGCGGGGAACGCCCGAAAGCTCGCGACGATCCCGCTCTACGCCGCCGGACGCCTCCTCACCCTCCTCGTGCCCCGCTCGCGCGACGAGTGGGTCATCGGCTGTGCGGTCGGAATCGGCGACGGTGCACTGGCGCTCTGGGAGGTGGCGGCCGCCGACGGACGCCGTCCGGTGTGGCTGGTCGGGTCGGCGAAGGAGGCGACGGATGCTGCGGCCCGCGGCATCCGCACGGTTCCCAAGCGCTCCCTGCGCGGGCTGTGGCGCACCGCGCGCGCCCGGGTGGTCGTCGTCACGCACGGATTCGGGGACGTCAACCGCTACGCCGTGTCGGGCGCTTTCGTCGTGCAGCTGTGGCACGGCATCCCGCTCAAGCGGATCGGGGTCGATTCGCCCGAGACGCTGCGGGTGCCGGGCGTCGTCGCCGCCACACCCGCCGCTGGAACGGTGCGCGGGCTCCTGAGATCGATGTACCGCGGCGCCGCGCGCCGCATCCGCGTGATTCCGGCGGCCTCGCACCTCGTCCGCGGCCGTCTCGAATCCGCCTTCGCACTGCCCGACGAGAGCGTGCCGGTGACCGGCGAACCTCGCGTCGACGTGCTCTCCCGCGGCACCGCCGAGGACCGTCGCGTGCGGGCCCGCGCCGCGATCGGGCGCGCGGCCGCCCGCGTGGAGCCCTCGAGCCGCTTCGTGCTCTATGCGCCCACCTGGCGCGACGGCGCGCTCGACCCCGCGGTGCCGACCAGAGAGGAGTGGTCGCAGATCGTGGACGTGCTGAGGCGCCATGACGCGACGCTCCTCGTCCGGTCGCACCCGCTCGGCGCGGGCGACTACGCCCCGCCGTTCCCGACGGACCGCGTGCAGTCGCTCGGCAGCGACCTGGTCGCGGACGTGACCCCCTTGCTCCCCGGCCTCGACGCCCTCGTCACCGACTACTCGTCCCTCGCATTCGACGCCTCGCTCGTGCCGCTTCCCACGCTGTTCCTCGCGCCCGACGTCGACGAGTATGCGCGCAGACGCGGCTTCTACGGCACCTACGCCGACGTGGCGGGCGACGACTGGGCGATCGACTGGACGCAGGCCGCGACCCAGCTGGACGCGGTGCTCGGCGACGATGCCGAGCGCGCGCGCCGCGTCGAACGGGCGGTCGCGCTGGACGCGCGGGTGCACGCCTTCCGCGACGGGCTCAACGCCGAGAGGGTGTACCGTGCGATTCTGGCCGGAACGGTCCACGACGGCCCGAGGGAAGGAACCGGATGACCGACGCGCGCTTCACGACGGAGGGGAGCCCGGCTCTCGTTCTCTCGGGCGAAGGGGAGCGGCCCGATTCCGTCGAGATCGTCGGTGCCCGCGCCCGCGTCACCGCGCGCCTCACCGGCCGTGGCAAGACGTGGACGGCGACGCTCCCGCTGCGCGCCGCGCGCTGGGGCGGCCCGGAACTGCCACTGCCTGCCGGCTCGTACGAGGTGCGCATCGCGGATGCCGCGGGCCGAGGCATCCGTCCCCCCGACGTGCTCCCGCTCACGCAGCTCGGAACGCTCAGAGCGAGCCTCGAGGGGTGGACCCTGCGGGTCGGGCCCCCGATCGACCCCGCGTACGACTCGGGTGAGGGGCAGGACGCCCTCGAACGCCGCTACGCGACCCGGCCCGCCACCGGGTTCGAGAACGCGGTGTTCTTCGAGAGCTTCTACGGTCGCAACGCGAGCTGCAACCCTCTCGCGATCGACCGGGAGGTCGCGCGCCGCGCGCCGGACGTGACCCGCTACTGGAGCGTCGTCGACCTGTCGGTCGCCGTGCCGGACGGCGCGATCCCCGTGGTCGAGGGCAGCCCCGAATGGTGGCGCGCCCGCGGGGCCGCGCGACTGCTCGTGGTCAACGACTGGCTGCGACGCCGGTTCGCCCGACGCAAGGGCCAGGTGGTGCTGCAGACCTGGCACGGCACGCCGCTCAAGCGCCTCGCGCTGCACCGGCCCGGGTTCGACCCGCGCCGGACGGCGGCGGTCGTCCGTGAGTCCCGCCGCTGGAACATCCTGCTGGCGCAGAATCCCTATGCCGCGCGCATCCTCGGCAAGGCGTACGCGTTCCTCACGCGCCCGGTCTGGGTCGAGGGGTATCCGCGCAACGATGTGCTGACCACGGGTGACGGCACGGCGACGCGCGAGGCCCTCGGCATCCGTCCCGGCGAGCGGGTCCTGCTGTACGCGCCGACGTGGCGTGACGACCGCGACCAGATCGTGGACTTCATCGATCCGGTCTCGCTCGCCGCCGCCACCGATGCTGTCGTACTCGTGCGCGGGCACTCGCGCACGCTGCTGCCCGGGCGTGACGCGGAAGGCCCCCGGGTGATCGACGTCACCGGCTTCCCCGACACCTCACTGCTGCTGCTCGTCGCCGATGCGCTCATCACCGACTACTCGTCCGTGATGTTCGACTACTCGGTGACCGGGAAGCCGATGTACTTCCTCGTGCCCGACATGGAGCACTACCGAGGCGAGCTGCGCGGGTTCTACTTCGACCTCGCCGCGCACGCACCGGGTCCGATGGTGCGCACGCAGGAGGAATTGGTGGCCGCGCTCGCCGCGGACGACACCGAGAAGTACGCATCGCGCTACGCGCAGTGGCGCGACAAGTTCAACGCCCGCGACGACGGCCACGCCGCCGAGCGGGTCGTGGCACGCATCCTGGACCAGGGCTTCATCGACGCCTGACGACCGGCCGCCCGCCGGATGTCACGGCAGCGGCGTGTTGCGGCTTCCGAGGCGGGACGTGTCGACGGTGTCGTGCGCGCCGCCGATCACGCCGAGGAGGAAGCCCCAGCCCCACGCGAGGTGCATGGAGGGAAGCACGGCCGCGGTCCACAGCTTGTCGCGCCAGCCGTGCCCGCCGCCCCGGCCGAGAGCGACCACGGCGATGAGGGCGGCGTACGCGAGCACCGGGAGGTAGACGACGGATGCCGTCACCGACCACCAGCCCTGCAGCAGACCGGTGAGCTGGAGCACGCCGACGATGATCCCGAGCAGGATCGTCAGCACGAGCGCCGGCGGTGCGAAGAACCGCAGCGAGTTGCCGCGCCCGAAGCGGCGGACGAGCTCCCCTCGCCACCTGCCCGTCGCCGAGAACTGACGGACCAGGCGCGTCCAGCTCTCGCGCGGCCAGTAGGTCACGGCCAGTGCGGGATCGAACCAGACGCGGTAGCCGGCGCGACGGATGCGCAGATTCAGCTCCCAGTCCTCGCCGCGCCGGATGCTCTCGTCGAACAGCCCGACCTCTTCGAGCACGTCGCGGCGCATGACGCCGAGGTAGGCGGACTCCGCCTCGCCCTCCTGCGTGCCGCCGTGGTAGGCGCCGCCGCCGAGGCCGATGGGGGAGTTGTAGGCGCGCGCGACGGCACGCTGGAAGGGTGTGCGGCCGTCGGCGCGCATCACGCCGCCGACGTTCGCGGCGCGCACGCGGTCGAGGGTCGCGAGTGCCCGTCGCGCATACGTCGGATCCAGCTCGGAGTGCGCGTCCACGCGCACCACGGTGGGGTGCCGCGCGGCGCGGATCGCCAGGTTGAGGCCGATCGGGATATCGGCGCCCGGGTTCTCGACGAGCACGATGCGGTCGTCGCCGCCGGCGAGTTCCGCCGCCAGCGCGTTCGTGCCGTCCGTCGAGGGGCCGAGAGCCAGGACCAGCTCGGTCGGGCCGGGGACGTCCTGTGCGAGCACCGTCTCGACCGCACGGCGGAGGTAGTCGCGCTCGTTGAGCACGGGCATCACGAAGCTCACGCCGGAACCGGGGGGAGGGACTGGAGCGTCCCTGCGCCCGTGTTGCTCGACATGCACGCGTCGATCATGTCATGAGAGCCCTGGGTAGGCTGGAAGCGTGGGTCTGGTCTCGGATGGAAAGAAGGCGGTCGCTCTCGTCCGCAAGGCGGTGCGCAATCGTTCGGCCGTGATCGACGTGCGGCGCACCCTCTCGGGCCGGCCGCCGCACCCGCCGTTCCAGTACCGCGTGGCCGTCTACTTCGCCGACGGCGCGGTCAACATGTACCAGATGCGGCAGTGGTACAAGCCGCTCGCAGACCTCGCGAAGACCTGGCCCGTCGTGGTGCTGAGCCGCGCCGCCACCGGCGCCGAGGCGCTGCTGGCCGACGGGGCGCTTCCGGTGGCGTTCGTTCCGACGGTGCGCGATCTCGAGCGCTTCATCGCCAAGCAGGACATCCGCCTCGTGCTGTACGTCAACCAGAACACGCGCAACTTCCAGATGTTCCGCTACGGCCGTCGCTGGCACGTGTTCATCAACCACGGCGAGTCCGACAAGATGTACATGACCACGAACCAGTACAAGGCGTACGACTACGCGATGATCGCGGGCGACGCCGCGCGCGAGCGGCTCTCGCGGGTGCTGTGGGACTACGACATCGAGCGCCGCACGATCGAGATCGGGCGCCCGCAGGCCGACCATTACTCCGGCACCCTGCCCTACACGCCCGACGCGCGCACGGTGGTCCTCTATGCGCCCACGTGGGAGGGGGACCGCCCCTCGGCCCACTACGGCTCGATCGCCACGCACGGCGAGGCGCTCGTGGCCGCACTCCTGGCCACCGGTCGCCATCGCGTGATCTACCGCCCCCACCCGCGCTCGGGAGTCGTGAACCATGAGTACGGCGCCGCGAACAAGCGCATCATCGCGGCCCTGAACGCCGCGAATGCCACGGATCCCTCCGCCCAGCACGTCTTCGACGACGGGCCCGAGCTCGGCTGGCAGCTGGCCGCCGCGGACGTCGCGATCGTCGACATCTCGGCGATGGTCTACGACCGGCTCGCGGCCGACAAGCCGCTCATGATCACGCGGCCGGCCGACCCCGCCGCCGCGATCGACACGCACGGGTATCTGTCGGCCTGCGAGTGGCTCGACGCGGTTGCGGCTCCCGACATCGTCGCCCAGACCGAGCGCGTGCTCTCCGACCCCGACGCCGTCGCGCGCCTGGAGGAATGGGTGACGCACTACTTCGGCGACACCGCACCGGGCTCGGCGACGGCGAGATTCCACGGGGCCGTGCAGCGCCTCATGGAGGACTGGGACTCCTGGTACGCGCGGTCGGTCGCCGACGCCGAGGATGACGAGCCCGAGGACGAAGCGGACCTCGACGACGAGGGCTGAGTCCGCGACGCTCGGCCGACGGCGTCAGGCGACCGGGGCAGGACGCTCGACCAGCCGCGCGATCGCGCGCAGCGGGATCGCGACCCACGTCGGCCGGTTGCGGGCCTCGTAGATCGCCTCGTACACCGCTTTGTCGAGCTCGAGCGCGGCGAGGAGCGGATGCCGGGGGTCGAGCCCGCCCGCCGACGCGGCGTATCCGTCCACGAACGCCCTGCGGGCGTCACGCGCCCACGCGCGCACCGCGTCGGCGGAGCGATCCGGGTCGTCCAGGCGCAGCGAACCCGCGACGTAGTCGAACGAGCGGAGCATGCCTGCCACGTCGCGCAGCGCGAGATCGGGTTGCGTGCGTTCGGCCATCGGCCGCAGCGGCTCGCCCTCGAAGTCGACCATGATCCAGCCGCGGTCGGGGGAGTGCAGCACCTGCCCGAGGTGGAAGTCGCCGTGGATGCGCTGCAGCGGCGGCCACGGCACCTCGAGCGCGCGACGGTACACCGCCGCGGCGGCATCCCGCTGACCGGCGATCTCGGGGACCTCCGCGATGGCGATCGCGAACCTCCGCTCCCACGTGGCCGCCGTCGCCTCGCGGTCGGCGTCCGTCGCCGTGCGGGTCGGGAAGCACTCCGCGAGGGCGACATGCACCTCGGCGGTCGCGGTGCCGAGCGCGCGCGCCGCGTCGCGGAAGTCGTCACCCTTCGCTGCTGCCTGCAGCGCGACGCGCCATGCGTCCTCGACGCCCGGCAGGAACTCCTGCGCGGAGGCGAGGGACCCGCGCACGGTGCCGTGCGCGGTGGTGAGGTCCGGCCACGTCCCTTCGATCGAGCCGACCGGGCGCGGCACATGGGGCGATCCCGCCCCGGCCAGCGCTTCCTGCAGCTCGATGTCGGGGTTGAGGCCCTCGTGCAGCTGTCGGTAGACCTTGCAGATCACCGGGGCGCCATCGCCTTCGAAGATGAGGGACGTGTTCGACTGCTCTCCGCTGATCACCCGCGACGTCGCCCCAGACGGAGCTCCGCCCGAGCCTGCGACCCGCCCGATCGCCGTGGTCTGCGGTCCGTGTGCGGTGCCCCCGACCGTGATCAGGCGCAGCAGAGCCTGGGCGTACGCGGGGTCGAACGGGCCGTCGATGAAGGTCGTTCCCGGCACCGGACTGCCGATGACGTGGTCGGGGTCGGCGTCGACGTTCTCCGTCGCGCGCTCGACGACCGGGATCTGGTACAGCACGGCCGGCAGAGCGCCCTCATCCGCCACGAGGAATGTGCGGATGCGTGCGCCGGCGTCCGCGTCGTCGGCGCCGCCGGAGTCCGCGCTCAGATCCCACCATGAGAGCAGGCGCAGGCTGGGCGGTCGCCCCTTCGCGGCGTACCAGCGCTGCCGCGGCATCCATGCCGCGAGGCACGCCAACGTGCTGTCCATACCTGTGAGCGTATGCCCGTCGTCGGGCGCGTGTCGAGGACACGCTGCAAGCGCTTGCAGAACGTGGCGGAATTCGCCCGCTACTCGTCCTCGCCCGATTCCTGGTACTCCGCGATCTCGATGACCGGCGCCACCGGGATGACGATGGATTCGACGGCCCCTCCGCCGCCGACGGCGAGGTCGCCGAGGCCGAGGCCGCCGAGATCGACGGATGCGGCATCGGTCAGCCGTTCGGCCTGCGTCTCGGTGCGGGCGGGCTCTGACGGCAGACCCGCCCACTCGACGGGCTCTTCGGGAAGCTTGCTGAACAGACCCATACCGCCATTGTCACCCCGCCGGCGGGGTGGAGGCTCCGTCCTCGGTCGGAACGGACGCTTCGATCGCTTCCGGCGAGCGCCGGATCACGCGGGCGGTGATGCGGCGGGCCCCGGAGGCTCCGCGCGTGACGCCGCCGACGACCGCCTCGCCGGCGCGACGGATGCCGCGCCCGGCGAGCCGCTCGATCCGGTCGGCGCCGGGGCGCGGTTCGAGTTCGGGAGGCAGCAGGTGCGGAGGCACCCCGAACGCCCGGCGGGAGCCGGTGAGCACACGCCGCCCGAGGATGTTGTTGCCGGCGCCGCCGATGGCCGCGCCGATGCCGAACGGCAGCGCTTTGCCGATCCACGAGGCACCGCCGCGCGCGGCGAACTGACGGATGAACGTCGTCTTGAGCCGGTCGACGAGCGGCCCGACGGCGGCGCGGGGGAGCGACTTGGTGATCATCTCGCCCCAGTAGCCCGAACGGGACGGACCGCGCCCGGCGGCCTGCCCGGCGAGCTGCGCGACGAGGTCGACACCCTCTTTGCCGAGCATGAGCGTCAGCACCAGCGCCCGCGCCCGATCGGGATCCGACACCGGGATGCCGTGCACCTCGGCCACCGACTGCGCGAACAGCGTGGTGGCCTCGAGGAACGCGACAGTCTCGACGCCGCTGAGCGCCAGCGTCACGCCCGTGCCGATCCCGGGGACGACCGCGGTCGCGCCGACCGCCGCGCCGCCGGTGGTCACCGCAGCCAGATAGCGCCGCTCGAGGATGCGGACGATGTCGGCGGGAGAGGAGTCCGGATGCCGCAGACGGATGCTGCGCAGGTGTGCGAGCACGACCGGCCGCTGGATCGCGAGCACCCGGTCGAGCGCACGGATCGTGAAGGGATGCTCGTCGGACCCCGCGGGCGGCAGCCCTCCCTGCCACGGCGCGTCGCCTGACAGGGAGTGGATCTGGTGAACCTTGTCGGTCATCGCGCCGAGTCTATGCGCCCGGGTCTGAGCGCAGGCTCGGGGTTGACAGCCTCGCAGCGATCGGTCAGACGAAGAGGTTGGCGCGCTCGAGATCCTCGGCGAAGTCCACCTCGACGGCGTACAGGTCCGAGATGTCGAGCGGCTCGAGCAGCACGCCGTCCTCGGCGATCGCGAGCTCGAGGCCACGCTCGAAGTAGTCCTGGTCGTCGACGCGCGTGAGGTGGCGCATGAACGCCTTCTTGTCGCGGCTCGAGATGTAGTTGATGCCGACGGCCTCGCCGATGCCGCCCTTGACGGTCTTCGACAGCTCGTTGATGAAGCCCTCCGGCGTCACGGTGTACTTGACCTCTTCGTCGCTCACCTTGGACGTGTTGACCGTGACGAACGACTGGTCGCGCTCGATCAGCTCGATGGCGCGGCCGAGCACGCGCGGGTCGAAGACCACGTCGCCGTTCATCCAGAGCACGCCGCCCTTGCCCGTCTTGGCGAGGGCGCGCAGCAGGCTCTTGGAGGTGTTGGTCTGGTCGTAGCGGTCGTTGTAGACGTAGTCGACGTCGGGGAACGCCTCGACGATGGTCTCGGCGCGGTAGCCCACGACGGTGGTGATCTTGGCTTCGCGGCCGAAAGCGGCACGGATGTTGTCGTGCTGCTGCTGCATGATGCTGCGGCCGTCGCCGAGCTCCGTGAGGGGCTTGGGCAGGCTGCGGCCGAGTCGCGAGCCCATTCCGGCTGCGAGGATGACGGTCTGAAGGGTCAAAATCTGCTCCTGAAGTGCGTGATTCACTGCCGGTTCACCGGCGGGACACCCCTTCGTGCCTCGACCATGGTAGCGATGAGGCCTGGGAAGGCGCATAATGGGCGGCTCCCGTTGCCGATTTGTGACATAACGCGAATGCCGCGACGCGGCGACACGAACTCCGCCGCGATCAGGCCCGCTTGATACGTTGGTTCAGTGACAGCCTCCCTCCCGGTGCCGAATGACATCGATCCGGAAGAGCCGGACCGTCACTCCAGCGCGCGCGTCGTACGCCTCGCAGATACGGTCTCACCGGCTCCCGACAAGCCCCGCCGCCCGCCGCGCAAGCCGCGCACCGACGGGGGTTCCCAACCCGCCGCTCCGCGCAAGAAGCGCACGCCGGCCGCATCCAAGGCGAAGCCGGCCCCCGCTCCGGATCCGGGGCCGCCGCCGCCCCTTCCGAGCGATCTCGAGCTCGCGGCCAGCGCTGCCGCGAGCATCGTCGTGCCGCCGCGCCCGCCGCTTCCCGACGCGGGCGATGGTTCGCCGGTGGATGCTGTGCAGACGGCGCCCCTCGAAGAGGCGACGCCCGTCGACGACGGCGCGGCACCGGACCACGCCGCGATCGAGGCGGAGCCGCAGGCCGAGCCGGAGGCCGCGATCGAGGCGGAGCCCCAGGCCGAGCCGGAGGCCGCGATCGAGCCCGAGACCCCGGTCGTGCTCGAACCGACCGCCCAGCCCGAGGCCGACCACGACCACTCGACTCTTGCCGAAACGGCGGCGGTGGTCGATGCTGAGCCCGTGGTCGAGTCCGCGCCCGTGGCCGAGCCCGCGGGGGTCGTGGAGCCCACGCCGGCGGTCGAGCCCTCAGTTGCGCCCGCCGAGCCGGACGCCGCCGTGCTGGAGCGCGCCCCCGCGCCCGCTGAACTCCAGCCGGTGCCGCTGCCCGCTGCGGACCCGGAGCCGACGACGACCCTCGATCCCGAGGCCCTGGCCGCGGCCGTCTCGCTGGACGCGGCCGCAACGGCGGCCGCGGCATCCGCCAACGCCCTCGTGCTGCGCGGCGTCACCAAGCGATTCGGCAGCACCCACGCCGTCGACGGCATCGACCTCACGATCCCGGCGGGCACGTTCTACGGGCTCGTCGGCCCCAACGGCGCCGGCAAGACGACCACGCTCTCGATGATCGCAGGCCTGCTCGAGCCCGATCGCGGCACGATCCATGTCGGCGGAGTGGATGCGGCGGCCAAGCCGCTCGCAGCCAAGCGGATGATGGGGGTCCTCCCTGATCGGCTGCGCACCTTCGACCGCCTGACCGGCCGTCAGCTCCTGTACTACTACGGGGTGCTGCGCAAGCTCCCGCCCGCCGTCGTCGAGAGCCGGACCGCTGACCTCGCACGCGCCTTCGACCTCGAGGACGCGCTGGGCCGGAGCGTCTCGGACTACTCGGCGGGCATGCTCAAGAAGGTCATGCTCGCGGGAGCGCTGATCCACTCGCCGCGTCTGCTCGTGCTGGACGAGCCGTTCGAAGCGGTCGACCCGGTCTCGAGCGCGATCATCCTCGACATCCTCTCCACCTATGTCGCGCACGGCGGCACGGTGATCCTCTCGAGCCACGGCATGGACCTCGTCGAGCGCGTCTGCACGCGCGTCGCGGTCATCGTGGCGGGCCAGGTGCTCGCGGAGGGCACCGTCGACGAGGTGCGCGGCGAGCTGACGCTCGAGCAGCGCTTCGTGGAACTGGCCGGAGGGCTCAGCGATGTGGAGGGCCTCGAGTGGCTGCACACATTCTCCGACTGAGGCTCGCGCTGCTGTTCGGCACGTTCCGCGGTCACGGGGGGCATGTCGCGCGCGTGGTCACGGGACTCGTGATCCTCGTCGCCGCGACGGCGGCGGCCTGCTGGGCGCTGCTGACGCTGAAGGATGCCTCCACCGAGGAGGTGCTCGCGGTCACCGTGCTCGGGGGCTCGGCAGTGACCCTCGGCTTCGCGCTCGCTCCGTTGTTCGGTGCCGTGGAGGACCCGCTGGATCCCCGGCGATTCGCCCTGTTCGGGCTCCCGCGGGGAAGCCTAGCCCTCGTGCTGGCGGTTGCGGGCTTCCTCAGCGTGCCCATCCTGGTCCTCCTCGCGGTCGCCGTGTGCTCCGCCATCGTGTGGGCCGATCACGGTGTGCCGGTGATCGTCGGAATAGTGAGCGTGCTGCTCGGGGTGCTCACGTGCGTCCTGCTGGCGCGTGTGTGCATGGCGCTGGCCTCGCTCTTCCTCCGCGACCGGCGCTCGCGCGAGCTCTCGGGTGTCTTCGTCCTCGTGGTGCTCGTCGTCGTGGTTCCGGTGGGCGTCTTCCTCGCTTCGCTCGAGTGGCAGGGGAGCGTCCCGCCGCAGCTGCTCGAGGCCGTGGACTGGCTGGCCCTCACCCCGCTCGGTGCGGCGTGGGCCATGCCCGGAATGGTGATCACGGGCGGCGACGCGTGGCTGTCCGCGCTCATCGCGGTGGGCACCATCGTCCTTCTGGCGATGATCTGGGTATGGGCGGTCAACCGACTGCTGACCACGACCGAGCGCCCCGGGACCGGGCGTGAGCGAGGCGGGCTCGGATGGTTCGGCGTCGCCCCGGGCACTCCCGGCGGTGCGATCGCGGCGCGGAGCCTCGTCTACTGGTTCGGCGACCGACGCTACGTCGTGAATGGCCTCGTGATCCCGTTCGCAGCCGCGATCACGGTGGTGCCGCTGCTCATCGCCGGCGTCCCGCCCGAGCTGGTCGCCCTCGTGCCCGTGCCGTTCGCGGCGCTCTTCCTCGGCTGGCTGCCGCACGACGACATCGCCTACGACTCCACCGCGGTGTGGATGCACATCGCGAGCGGTGTGCGCGGCGTCTCCGACCGCCTCGGCCGGCTCGTGCCGGTGCTGCTCGTCGGGGTCCCTCTGCTCGCCGTCGCCATCCCGGTGGCGACGCTGCTGCACGGGCGCTGGGCGGTGCTCCCGGCTCTCACCGGCGTGTGCGCCGCGCTGTTCCTGTCGGGCCTGGGGCTCTCGAGCATCTCGTCGGTGGTCGCGCCCTACGCGGTGTCGCGGCCGGGCGAGAGTCCGTTCCAGCAGCCGCAGCGCACCGGCGCGAACGGCGCGATCGCGCAGGGGAGTGTCATGGCCGGCGCGCTCGTGGTGTCGGCACCGGTCCTGTGGTGCGGCTGGCTGGCCCTGCAGGGCGACACGGAGGCCGCGAACACGGCGCTGTGGGGAGGCCTGGCGATCGGCCTCGGCGTGCTCGTCGTCGGCATCGGCGTCGGCGCCATCGTCTTCGAGCGTCGCGGTGGGCGCCTCATGGAGTTCGCGGAGTCCACCTGACTCGTGCGGACGGACCCCAGCCGCGTCCGCCCCGACTACACTGGCAGACCATGAGCACCCCGCTGGACAGCCCCGACCAGGGCGGCATCGCGACCCTCGATCGCGAGCTCGAAGAGCTCCTCAAAGAAGAGAACATCGAGCCGGGTGACCATGAGCGCTTCTCCCACTATGTGAAGAAGGACAAGATCCTCGAGTCCGCCATCACCGGCAAGCCCGTGCGGGCGCTGTGCGGCAAGAAGTGGACGCCGGGCCGCGACCCCGAGAAGTTCCCCGTGTGCCCGACCTGCAAAGAGATCTACGAGTCGCTCCAGGGCTGATCACTCGGCGTCGGTATAGACCGTCGGGATCGCCGGGTCGGAGCGGCTGAGCGCGAGTCCGCGCACCGGAAGCTCTTCGCGCACCCGGGCGTGATGTGCTCGAGCGGCCTCGACGCCGTCGGATCCCTCGTACGCGGCATCCGGTTCGCCGTCCACGACGAGCGGCACCTGCAGCGCGCGGGATCCCGGGTGGGCCGAGGCGGTGTCGAGCGCTTCGAAGCCGTCCGACACGACGATGAGCTCGCTCGTCGCGGTACCCGCGTCGAGCGCGCGGAACGCCGCCTTGCGGCCGCCCTTGGACGCCTTGTCGGTCGACGCCTTCGCCACACCGACCCACCCGCCGTCGGAGTCCTGCCGCGCCACGAGCTTGTAGACCATTCCCGCGGTCGGCGTCCCCGACCCCGTGACCACCGACGTGCCGACGCCGTAGGAGTCGACAGGGGATGCCGCGAGCGCCGCGATCGCGTACTCGTCGAGGTCGCTCGTCACCGTGATGCGCGTGCCGGTCGCACCGAGCTCGTCGAGCTGGGCGCGCACCTCCGTGGCAACCGTCGGCAGGTCGCCGGAGTCGATCCGGACCCCGCCGAGCCTCGTCCCGGCGACGCGGATGGCCGTCTCGACACCCTGGCGGATGTCGTAGGTGTCGATGAGCAGGGTGGTGCCGACGCCGAGGGCCGCGATCTGCGCGCGGAACGCGTCCTCCTCGGTGTCGTGCAGCAGCGTCCAGGCGTGGGCGGCCGTGCCCATCGTCGGGATGCCCCATCGGCGACCTGCCTCGAGATTCGAGGTGGCGCTGAAACCGGTGATGTAGGCCGCACGCGCCGCGGCGACCGCCGACGACTCGCCGGCCCGCCGCGAACCCATCTCGGCCAGCGGACGGTCCCCGGCGGCGATGCTCATGCGGGCGGCGGCGGTCGCGACCGCCGAATCGTAGTTGAGCACGCTGAGCGCGAGGGTCTCGAGCACGACGGCCTCGGCGAACGTTCCCTCGATCGTCAGGATGGGGGAGCCCGGGAAGTACAGCTCGCCCTCGCGATAGCCCGTCACCGAGCCGGTGAACCGGTAGCCCTCGAGGAAATCGAGGGTCGAGGCATCCACCACCTTCTCGTCGCGGAGGAATCGCAGCTCGTCGTCGCCGAAGCGGAAGTCGCGGATGAGCGAGAGCAGCCGTCCCGTGCCCGCGACGACCCCGAAGCGCCGCGCTCCCGGGAGGCGCCGGCCGAACAGCTCGAACACGCATCGGCGGTGGGCGGTGCCGTCGCGGAGCGCCGCGTCGACCATCGTGAGCTCGTAGCGGTCCGTCAGCAGGGCGGTCGAGGCGGCCATGCGGGTCAGCCTAGCTTTTGATGACGCGGGGGTTCCCCCCGAGGGCTCGCTCTGCTCGCCGCGGCCTCGCCGTGCCCCGCGGCGACCCGCTGGCGTAGGGTGGATTCTCGTGAACGACGCGCCGATCGGAATCTTCGACTCCGGGGTCGGCGGGCTCACCGTCGCGCGGGCCGTCTCGGCGCTGCTGCCGCAGGAGTCGATCCTGTACATCGGCGACACCGCGCGTTCGCCGTACGGCCCGAAGCCGATCGCCGACGTCCGGCGCTACGCACTCGAGGTGCTGGACGATCTCGTCGCCCAGGGTGTGAAGATGCTCGTGATCGCGTGCAACACGGCGTCCGCGGCGATGCTGCGCGACGCGCGCGAGCGGTACGACGTGCCGGTGGTCGAGGTCATCAACCCCGCGGTGCGCACGGCGATGTCGACCACGCGCAACGGGCGCGTCGGCGTCATCGGCACGGCCGGCACCATCAGCTCCGGCGCGTACCAGGACATGCTCGGGGTCAATGAGGTTCTCACCGTCTTCGCGCAGGCCTGCCCGCGGTTCGTCGAGTTCGTCGAAGCCGGCGTCACCGGTTCGCCGGAGGTGCTCGCCGTCGCCGAGGAGTACCTCGCGCCGCTGCGCGCGGCCGAGGTCGACACGCTTGTGCTGGGCTGCACCCACTATCCGTTCCTCGAGGGCGCGATCAGCTACGTGATGGGCCCGGACGTGAGCCTGGTGTCGAGCGACTCCGAGACCGCGAAGGACGTCTACCGTCAGCTGGTCTCCCGGGACCTGCTCGCCGGGCCGGATGCCGAGCCCCGCCACGTCTACGAAGCCACCGGTGCGTCGGCCGATGAGTTCCTGCGGCTCGCGCACCGCCTGATGGGCCGCGAGGTCACCGACGTGCGCCTGGTCCAGACCGGCGCCATCGACCTTCCGCGCGCCTCGAACCCTGCCCGCAGCCTCGGCTGAGGCATCCGTCCCTCCGGAGGAGAACTGCATGACCGACATCACCCGTGCCGACGGCCGTTCCGTCGACCAACTGCGCCCCATCACGATCGAACGGGGCTGGTCGAGCCAGGCCGAAGGGTCGGCGCTCATCTCGTTCGGGAACACCAAGGTGCTGTGCACGGCGTCGTTCACGAACGGCGTGCCGCGCTGGCTGACGGGCAAGGGCAAGGGCTGGATCACCGCCGAGTACGCGATGCTGCCGCGCGCCACCAACGAGCGCAACGACCGCGAGAGCGTCAAGGGCAAGATCGGCGGCCGCACGCACGAGATCTCGCGCCTCATCGGCCGGGCGCTGCGCGCCGTCGTCGACACCAAGGCGCTCGGTGAGAACACCATCGTCATCGACTGCGACGTGCTGCAGGCCGACGGCGGCACGCGCACCGCCGCCATCACCGGCGCCTACGTCGCGCTCGCCGACGCGATCGAGTGGGGCCGCGGAAAGAAGTTCATCGGCCAGAAGGCGCAGGTGCTGTTCGACTCCGTCGCGGCGGTGTCGGTCGGCATCATCGACGGCGAGCCCATGCTCGACCTCGCGTATGTCGAGGACGTGCGCGCCGAGACCGACATGAACGTCGTGGTCACCGGCCGCGGCCTGTTCGTCGAGGTGCAGGGCACCGCAGAGGGCGCGCCGTTCGACAAGCGCGAGCTCGACGCCCTGCTCGAGCTCGGCGTGAACGGCTGCGCCGACCTGCGCACGCACCAGCTGGCCGCACTGCAGCCCGCGGGGGAGTGACGGATGCCCCGGATCGTCCTCGCGACCCACAACCCGCACAAGGTCGAGGAGTTCCAGGCGATCGTCGCGGCGACGCGCCCTGACCTCGAGGTCGTGGGATACGACGGGCCCGAGCCCGTCGAGGATGGGGTGACGTTCGCGGAGAACGCCCTCATCAAGGCGCGCGCGGCCGCCGACCACACCCGACTGCCGGCACTGGCCGACGATTCGGGCGTGTGCGTGGACGTGCTCGGCGGGTCGCCCGGGGTGTTCTCGGCCTACTGGGCCGGGCACGCGAAGGATGCCTCGGCCAACCTGAACCTGCTGCTCGACCAGCTGTCCGACATCGGCGACCCGCACCGCACGGCGCAGTTCGTGTCGACGATCGCGCTCGTCGTGCCGGCGGGCGATGGGGAAGCCGTCGAGCACGTGGTCGAGGGGATCTGGCCCGGACGCCTCGCGACGGCGCCGTCGGGCGCCGGCGGCTTCGGCTACGACCCGATCTTCGTACCCGACGGGCAGGAGACGGGCGCCGAGCGGACGGTCGGAGAGTGGACGGCCGACGAGAAGAACGCGGCATCCCATCGCTCGCGCGCGTTCGTCGCGCTGGCCGCGCTGCTCGCCGAGCTCTGACGCGAGGGGTCAGCGCCGTTCCACGACGGGCAGCTCCAGCACCTGTGGGCGGCCAGGATCGGAGTGCAGCGTGAAGCCGGCTCGCCCACCGGAGCGGTAGAGGGCCGGGAACGCGCCCGTCAGCGGGTTCCGAGGGGACAGCTGGCGCCCGGCGACGTGGAGCCGCAGTTCGTCACCGGCCCGGAAGAACGTCGCCGACGGAGCGAAGTCGATCTCGACCTCCGTGGGGGCGGCGCCCGCATCGACCCGGCGAAGACCGGTCGTGACGAGATCGCGGCCGAAGCCGTACGAGCCTTCGAACGGGACGAATCGTCCGCCGCTCCACTTCGAGAGCCCGACGAAGACCGAGACCGGGCCGGCGACCGCGGCGCTCACCCACAGCCGCACGCTCGCCTCGCCGGTCACCTCGGTGTCGTCCGCGAACACCCACGAGAACCGCGCGGCACGTCGTCGGCCGTCCACCGGGACCGCGCTGCTGCGCACGGGCGGGTGGGCCAGGCGACCTCCGTCTGCGAGGTGGAGCCGCAGCGGCCGGGTCTCGGGCGGCCAGCGCTCTTCATCTCGGACGGCATGGACCAGATCGGCGCGCTCGCGCACCTCCAGCCGCACGCGCGGCAGCTCGGAGGAGGCCCCCTTCAGGTGGGCGTCGAGAAACGCGCGCTGTGCCGCCTTGCCTTCATCGCCGTAGAACGCGGCCCACTTGCCGGTGCGATGGGTGAACAGGTGACGGTCGGACGACCCGACCTGGGCGAAGGCGCGGAAGCTGCCGCGTGAGTGCAGGTTGGCGTCGGAGAAGCTGCCGCAGACGAGCATCGGGGTTTCGATCCGGCCGAGGTCGGGGGCGAGCGAACGCCACCACGCATCGTCATCGGGACGGGCCGCCGCCTCACGGCCCAGATCCGGCGACATGCGCGATCCCCGGCGGACGAGGGTCGTCCACAGGCGGGAGAATCCGACCTCTCGAACGCCGCCGGGGTAGAAGAAGTCGGGATGCGCGTCGGTGAAGCCCTCCCACGGAATGATCGCGCGAAGATGCGGCGGGCGGAGCGCCGCCGCCTTGTACTGCGAGATCGCCAGATACGACACGCCGAGCATCGCGACGCCGCCGTCGCACCAGTCCTGCGCGGCGATCCACTCGATCGCGTCGTAGACGTCCTCTGCCTCGGCGTCGCTCATCAACGACCCCACGCCGTCCGAACGGCCGGCGCCGCGGAGGTCGAGGTTGATCACGGCGTAGCCCTGCGGCACCCACCACGCCGGATCGGGGGCCTCCCAGCTGGTCTCGTCCGAGATGTGCACGGCGGCGGTCTGGCGCAGGATGCGGAACTGCGGATTTATCCGGTAGTGCCGGCCCGCGCGCCGCGGAAGCGCGTCCTTGCCATAGGGGTGCGCGCAGAGGATCGCCGGCACGGGATCGCCGGTGGCCGGCAGGTAGACGTTCGCCCGCAGCACCGTGCCGTCGCGCATCGGCACCTCGACGTCGCGTCGGATCCGCACGTCGGCGCCGATCGGCGTGACCACGACGGGAGGACGCACCGCCCGCGCCGCGCGCTCGCTGGCGTAGCCCCATGCACCCGGGCGCCGCCAGGGGCGATCGGTCACTCCGTCGACACCGTCCTTCACGGGCGCGACGGTATCAGGTGGAGGGCGTCGACGCGGGAGAGACCCTTCATGCCTCGCCATCGCCGCCAGGGAGGGGCATGCTGTTGTGGACGCAGCCTTTTTCCGGAGCGGCCGATGTTCTTCCTTCGCTGGATCCCCACCTTCCTCGCCTTTCCGCTGGGGGAGTCGATCGCCTCAGCGGTCCTGGGGACGCATCGCAGCCCGCTGACGGCGCTGGCGGCGGGCGCGATCGTCGGCGGCGTCGTCGGAGCCGCGCAGTGGCTCGCGCTGGGCCGCCTCGTGGACTGGCGCTGGGCGGTCTGGACGCTCGGCGCGACGGGTGCGGGCTGCGCGCTCAGCCTCGTCTGGTTCGGCCCCGCGGTCACGCCGGCCGCGGCCGCGGCGACGGCACTCGTCACGGGCGGCATGGTCGGGGTCGCCCAGGGGTCGTTGCTGCGACGCCGGTGGCGCATCGCGCTCGCGTGGGCGGCGACGGTGTGTCTGACCTGGGGCGTTGCCGGACTGGTGGGGACCCTGGACGGAGCCCGCACCGTCCTCGGCTCGAACGGCGCTCTGGGGGCGACGGTCGTCACGGGCGTCGTGCTGTGGCTCGTGCTACGGCCCCGCTTGATCCGCCGGGGCGTTCCCCCTGCGGACTCGACCCGGACCATGGACCTCGCCGCGAGCATCATCGAGGCGAGGCGGGAGGTCAACCGCAGGCACCGCTAGCGGGCATCGCGCTGCGAGTGAGAATCACACTCATTCCCGACTAGGCGCAACAGCCCTTTCCGGTGCAATCCCGGGCTTAGCCTGGGCTCATGCACGACCACGCGCCGACCGGGATCCGAGGGGCAGGCAACCGCCGCCTGCTCGCGATCTCGCTCGCGATCACCTCCACCGTGATGGTGGTGCAGATCGTCGGAGCGGTGCTGTCGGGCTCCCTCGCGCTCCTCGCCGATGCGGCGCACATGTTCACGGACGCCGCCGCTCTGGTGATCGCCCTCATCGCGAGCACCGTCGCGGCGCGACCCGCGAACGACCGCCGCACCTTCGGGTACCAGCGCGCCGAGGTGTTCGGCGCCCTGATCAACGGCGTCATCCTGCTCGTGCTGTCGGGATGGGTCGCGTTCGAAGGCATCTCGCGCCTGCTCGACCCGGGCGAGACCGAGGTCGCCGGCGGGCTCATGCTCGTCGTCGCGATCGTCGGGCTCGTGGCCAACGGGGTCGCGATGTGGCTGCTGAGCTCCGCCCAGCGACACAGCATCAACGTACGCGGCGCGTATCTCGAGGTTCTCGGCGACCTCATCGGATCGGCCGCTGTGATCGTCGCCGCCATCGTCATCGTCACGACCGGCTGGTACCAGGCGGACGCCATCGCGTCGCTCTTCATCGCCGCCATGATCATCCCGCGCGCGGTCGGCCTGCTGCGCGAGGTCGTGTCGGTGCTCGCCGAGTCGGCGCCCAAGGGCACGCACGTGCACGAGATCCGCGAGCACATCCTCGCCACCCCCGGGGTCGTCGACGTGCACGATGTCCATGTGTGGCAGCTCACGCGCGGGGCGCCGGTGTTCACCGCGCACGTGGTCGTCGAGGGCGCGGCTCTCACCGACGGCCGGGCCGCCGGCATCCTCAGCACCCTGCAGTCGTGCCTGTCCGACCACTTCGACGTCGAGCACTCGACCTTCCAGCTCGAGCCCGCCGGACACGTCGAGCACGAAGCCCACGCGTGACGAGGCGCGTCAGTCTTCGCGCCGCACCTCGGCGGGCGACTTGTCGGGACGCAGTCCGCGCCACCTCGGGTGGCGGAGGATGCCGCCCGGGGTGAACTCGCCGTACTCGACTTCGCCGACGAGCTCCGGCCGCACCCAGAGGGCGTCCCGCGCGTCGAGCGGCGGCACGCCGACGAGCGGATTGTGGTCGGTGCGCAGCGGCGTCAGCTTCTTGAGCAGCATCGAGAGCGTCGAGTCGCTGAATCCGCTGCCGACGCGGCCGGCGTACTGCAGGCCGTCGGCCCCGGGGATGCCGAGCAGCAGCGACCCGAAGGTGGTGGTGCGCCCGCCCTTGCCGGGGCGGATGCCCGCGATCACGACCTCCTGGGTCCTGGTGTTCTTGACCTTCAACCACGACTCGGAGCGGCCGCCGCGCAGGTACCGCGACGCCGGGTCCTTGACGACGATGCCCTCGAGGCGCAGCTGCTCGCTGGTGTCGAGCGCGGCGTCGACATCGTCGAACACGGGCGGCACGGTGATCGCTTCGACGGATGCCGCGGCCACCGCCTCGAGCACGTCGCGGCGTTCGCGCAGCGCCAGCCCAGCGAGGTCGACGCCGTCGTGCGAGAGCACGTCGAACAGGTAGTACCGCACGGGCGTGCGCCGCGCCACCCGAGCGATGTCGCCGGCGTGCTCGAGGTTCATCCGGGTCTGCAGGAGCGGAAAGCTGGGGCGGCCGTCGGGTTCGAGAGCGACGAGCTCGCCGTCCACCACGCACGGCTCCGCGCCGAGGCCGGCGTCGACCGCCGCCAGCTCGGGGTAGCGGTGCGTGACCTCGTTGCCGCTGCGCGCGAACAGACGCAGGCGCTGCCCGTCCCACGCGCCGACCGCGCGGATGCCGTCCCACTTCATCTCGACCCAGGCCCCGGTGCCGTGTTCGCGGTCGGTCCACCTGCGCGCGGCCAGGTGCACCTGGGCCGGAGTCGCACTCGACGCGAGCATGGGGCGCAGCTCGGCGGCGGCCGGTGCCGATGTTCCGGGAACCCCGGTGAACTTCCGGTTCACATCGGTGCGCACGTCGGCCGCGGCGACCTGAGCGCCAGAGTCGCCGTGTGAGCCGGAACTGATGTGGGGCTTTCGACTGGTGGCAGCGCCCCGACCGCCCGGCGCGTCGCGAACCGCGTCGGCCTGGGGGCTGGGCTCGACGACCGCGCCGTCCGGCTGTGTGCGGCCCGCAGCATCCGTCTTCATGCGGTGCAGCAGCCAGCTGGACTTCTCGCCGTCGCCGGCGGTGCGGATCAGCGCCAGCCGGACGCGCCCGAGCGGGCCGCCGGGGCGGCCCTCGAGCGTCGCGATGACCTCGTCGTCGCGCCACTTCTCGAGCTCGTAGCGCCCGTCGTCCCAGATGGTCACGGTGCCGCCGCCGTACTCGCCCGCGGGGATCGTGCCCTCGAACGTGGCGTACTCCATGGGGTGGTCCTCGGTCATGATCGCGAGGTTGTTGCGCTTGTACGAGTGCGGGACGCCGCGCGGAACGGCCCAGCTCACCAGGACGCCGTCGTGTTCGAGGCGGAAGTCCCAGTGGAGCGCCGTCGCGTGATGCTCCTGGATGACGAATCTCGGAAGTTCGCCGTGAGGCGACGCGCCGAGGGGGTTCGCGGGCACCGGTTCGGGGGTGCGGTCGGCGCTCCGCTTGGAGATATACGCCGACAGCGGGCCGGACTCGGCGTCGCGGCCGCCGGCGTGGAAGCCGAGCGCGGCCATCGGGTCGCCGATGGTCTCGGCCCGTTCGAGCACCTCGGTGAACTCGAGGTGGCGCAGCCCGGGATCGTCGAGCTCGTCCCAGGTGCGCGGCGCGGCGACAGTCGGGTGCGGCCGGCCGCGCAGCGAGTAGGGCGCGATCGTCGTCTTGGACCCGTTGTTCTGACTCCAGTCGATGAGCACCTTGCCGTGCCGCTCGGTCTTCTTCATGCTGCTGACCACGAGGTCCCTGTGGTCGGCCTCGATCGCGCGGGCGAGCTCGTTCGCGAGCGCGGAGGCCTGCTCGGTCGACTGCCCCGGGGGCAGCGCCGTGTACAGGTGGATGCCCTTGCTGCCGCTCGTGACGGGGTAGGGCTCGAGCCCCATGTCGAGCAGGATCTCGCGGGCCCAGCCCGCAACCACGGCGCACTCCGCCAGGCCGGCGCCGGGCCCGGGGTCCAGATCGAGCACGAGCCGGTCGGCCGGACCGCGTCCGCCGCCGGCGTCGAAGCGCCATTGCGGCACGTGCAGCTCGAGGCTCGCCACCTGGGCCAGGTAGACCAGCGTCGGCACGTCGCCCACCAGCGGGTACTCCTTGGTGCCCGTGGAGTGGGGGATCGGCATTCGTCGCACCCACGACGGCGCGCCGCGCTCGAGGTCCTTCGCGAAGAAGACCATGCCGGGGTCGTCGTCGGTGCCGACACCGTCCGGCCACCGCTTGCGGGTGACGGGTCGTCCCACGACGTGAGGGATGAGAAGCTCGGCGATGCGCGAGTAGTAGTCGATGACCTCGCCCTTGGTGGTGCCGGTCTCGGGGTAGAGCACCTTGTCGAGGTTCGTGATGCGCAGGCGGCGGCCGCCGATGCGCACCAGCTGCTCGTCGCCCGCCATGGGCTCAGAGTATCGGCGCGCCGTGACGCAAGGGGTGGCCGCGTGTCGGCGCCCTGGTGTTCACTGGTGGGGTGAGAGCGATCTGGAAGGGTGCACTGACGTTCGGACTCGTCAACGTGCCGGTGAAGGTGTACTCGGCGACCGAGGACCACGACGTCTCGCTGCACCAGGTGCACAACAAGGACGGCGGGCGCATCCGGTATCAGCGGATCTGCGAGATCGACGGTGAGGTCGTGCCGTACTCCGACATCGACAAGGCTTACGACGACGGTGAGAAGACCGTCGTCCTCACCAAGGAGGACCTCGAGTCGCTGCCTGCGGAGCGCAGTCGCGAGATCGACGTCGTCGAGTTCGTGCCGAGCGAGCAGATCGACCTGCTGACGCTCGACCGTGCGTACTACCTCGAGCCCGACTCGGCTTCTCCCAAGGCCTACGTGCTGCTGCGCAAGACGCTCGAGCAGACCGATCGCACGGCCATCGTGCGCTTCTCCCTCCGGCAGAAGACCCGGCTGGCGGCGCTTCGCGTGCGCGACGACGTGCTGGTGCTGCAGACCCTCCTGTGGTCCGACGAGGTGCGAGAAGCCGCCTTCCCCTCGCTCGACGAGTCGGTGCGCATCTCGGCGAAGGAGCTCGAGCTGTCGGCGTCGCTGGTCGAGAGCTTCTCGAGCGACTTCGATCCCGAAGAGTTCAAGGACGAGTACCAGGAGGAGCTGCGCACCCTCATCGAGGCGAAGCTCGAGAAGGGCGACGCGCTCGACACCTCCGAGACCTTCGGCGAGCAGGAGGAAGAAGAGGCCGGCGGCGAGGTCATCGACCTGATGGCCGCGCTCCGCGCCAGCGTCGAGAAGTCCCGTGCAGCCCGCGAGGGCGGCGATGCGAAGGCCGCGTCAGGGAAGACGGATGCTGCAGCCCCGGCGAAGGCCGACGCCAAGGCACCTGCGAAGAAGCCCGCGGCGAAGAAGAAGAAGGCGTCCTGACAGACCGAGCGACGTCGGCTCAGGCCTTGGGTGCGTCGCCGTGCTCGGGGCCCCGTTCGAACACCTCGGGATCGAGGACGAGTGCCTCTGCCTCGGCGTGGTCGGTGACGACATCCTCACCGGCCGCGGCGGCCTTCTTCGCCTTGCTGCGCTCGCGGAGGTAGTGCCACAGCGTGACGAGCGCCGTGCCGCCGACGGCGACCAGCAGGATGAGGTCGATGTAGTTCTCGACGAACGTGGCGACGGGCGGGATGTAGCCGAGCAGGTAGCCGAACATCGTCAGCCCGAAGCCCCACAGCACCGCGCCGATGAGGTTGTAGAGGGTGTACTTCCACTTGTTCATGTGGCCGATGCCCGCGGCGACGGGCGCGAAGGTGCGGACGATCGGCACGAAGCGCGCCAGGATGATCGTGAGGCCGCCGAACCGCTCGAAGAAGGCGTTGGTGCGTTCGACGTTCTTGACGCTGAAGAGGCCCGATTCCTTCTTCTCGAACACCGCAGGGCCGCCCTTGTGGCCGATGTAGTACCCGACTTCACCGCCGACGAAGGCCGCGAGGCCGATCAGCAGGGACACCACCCAGATGTTGACGCCGAAGATGTTGCTCGTGTGCGTCAGCAGACCCGAGATGACGAGCAGGGTGTCGCCCGGGAGCAGGAAGCCGATGAGCAGACCCGTCTCGGCGAACACGATGAAGCACACGACGACCAGCGCCCATGGGCCTGCCCATTCGATGATGGCGGCCGGATCCAGCCAGGGGATCAGGGCTGTGGGAACTGCGTGCACGATGGTCGTCCCGTCGTCAGTCGGCGGAGGATGCGAGAACTCGCGTGCGGAAGGTGGGACTTGAACCCACACGCCCGGAGGCACAGGAACCTAAATCCTGCGTGTCTGCCAATTTCACCACTCCCGCGAGGCTCTCAGTCTACTGAGGCGACTGGGGGTCGGCTGTGGGGCTGGCCCCCGCTCCGACCGGGGGATCAGCGGCGGATGCCGAACAGGAAGTAACTCGCGGGACCGATCCAGTTGACGAGGATCGCAGGGATCCAGGCGACCTTGGGTCCGCGGACCTCGTCGGCGTCGCGGTGGGCGAGATCCCAGAATGCGAGGAACGCGAACGCGACCTGCACGATGCCGAGCACGCCGAGTCCCGCCTTCGCCGCGGGGGCCATCTCCGTCTTCGTCATCTTCGTCCCTTCGTCTGTTCCTCCATCCTGCCGCGCCGGCGGCCCGCTCGCATCTGTGGATAACTTTCGGCTGGCTCCGGGGCGAATTGGGAGGATGCAGACGTGACTCCCGCCGCCGCCCCCGTCGCGTCCGTCGTGGCGGAGCGCGTGCGGGAGCGGCTCCGGGCCGAGCGGTCGGATCCGACCCGCGACCCCGAGTTCGCGGCGCAGATCGCCCGCGCAGAGGTGCGCCGCCACAACGACTTCGCCCTCGCGCGCGGCCTCGCACCCGTCGACGACGAGACGGCGTGCGTGCGCGAAGTCCTCGCCGCCGTCTCGGGGTTCGGCCCGCTGCAGGCGTACCTTGACGACCCGACCGTCGAAGAGGTCTGGATCAACGCACCCGACCGCATCTTCGTCGCCCGCAGCGGCGTCCCCGAGCGCACGCCGCTCATGCTCACCGACACGGCGGTGCGCGATCTGGTCGAACGGATGCTGCAGTCCAGCGGTCGTCGAGTCGACCTGAGTCAGCCGTTCGTCGACGCGTCACTCCCCGACGGCTCCCGGCTCCACGTCGTGATCCCGGACATCACGCGCCGGCACTGGGCGGTCAACATCCGCAAGTTCCTGCCCGCGTACCGGGACCTCGGGCGCCTCGTCGCGGCGGGCTCGATCGCCCCGGAGGCCGCGACGCTTCTCCGCGACGCCATGAACGCCGGGCAGTCGGTGCTGGTCTCGGGAGCGACGCACGCGGGGAAGACGACGCTGCTCGGCGCGCTCATCGCCGCGTGCCCGCCCGAGCAGCGCATCGTGACGGTCGAGGAGACCTTCGAGCTCGCGGTCGCCGCGCCGGACCTCGTCGCCCTCCAGGGGCGCCAGCCGAGCCTCGAGGGGACCGGTGAGGTGACACTGCGGCGACTCGTGAAGGAGGCGCTGCGCATGCGCCCCGACCGGCTCGTCGTCGGCGAGGTGCGCGACGCTGAGGCGCTCGACCTGCTGCTGGCCCTCAACACCGGCGTTCCCGGTGCCGCCACGATCCACGCCAACTCCGCTCGCGAAGCGCTCGGCAAGCTCGCCGCGCTGCCGTTGCTGGCCGGGCGCAACATCGACGCGAGCTTCGTGCAGCCGGCGGTGGCGGCATCCGTCCATCTCGTCGCGCATTGCGAGCGCGACGCGAGCGGCGCACGGCGGGTGGTCGAGATCGTGGCGCCGACCGGAGTCGCGGACGGCCTGCTCACCGCTCACACTCTCTACCGGGCGGTCGCCGCGTGACCTTCGTATGGGGAGCGGTGCTCGCCGCCGGGCTGCTCCTGATGCTGTCGCCGTGGTTCTGGCCGGCGGGCTCGCGTCGTCCGGGTGCGCCCCGGCGCGGGCGGATCTCGCGTCTCCTCGAAGACGCGGGGATTTCCCGCGTGTCCGTGCCGTCGATCATCGTGGTCGCGGGGGTGTGCGCTGCGGTGGCGGCTGCGGTGGCGTGGCTCATCGCCCCGGTCGCCGCGCTCACTCTGGTCGCGGCGGCGGCGGGGGCGATCGCTCCCTTCATCTGGCTGAGATCGCGACGCTCGAAGCTGCTGCGCACGCGGCGCGGACTCTGGCCGGACGTCTGCGATCTGCTCATCGCATCGGTGCGCGCGGGGATGTCGCTGCCCGATGCGGTCGCGAGTCTCGCGGACTCGGCTCCCGCCGACCTGCGGCCGGCGTTCGCGGCGTTCGCGCGCGACATGGCCGCGTCGGGGCACTTCGACTCGAGCGTCCAGCGGCTCAAGACGAACCTGGCAGACCCGGTCGCCGACCGCATCGTCGAGACCCTGCGCATGGCGCGCCAGGTGGGCGGCACCGAGCTCACCGCGGTGCTGCGCGCGCTCGCCTCCTCCGTGCGAGCCGACGCGGCGTTGCGGGCCGAGGTCGAATCGCGGCAGTCGTGGATCCGCGGCGCGGCTGTGCTCGGCGTGATCGCCCCCTGGGTGATCCTCGCCATGCTCGCGATGCGCCCGGAGGGCGCCCGCGCGTACGGCAGCCCGGGCGGCATCGCGCTCATCCTCGTCGGCGCGGCGGTGTCGCTCGTCGCGTACCGGCTCATGATCCGTCTCGGCCGCCTTCCCGAACCGCGGCGGTGGTTCGGGTGATCGGATTCGCGATCGGCGACGTCGCGTATGCCGTCGTGCTCGGCACGGCGCTCGGTGTCGGGGTGTGCCTGCTGATCTCGCTCGCTCCGCGGTGGGGCGCGCCCAGCCTGGCGCGGAGGATCGCGCCCTACATCCGCGACGTGACCGATCCGCGGGGCCTCGACGTGGCGGGTGCTGCGATCGGAGGGTCGCCGTTCGCGTGGTCGGCGTTCGCGCAGCGTCGCCTCGCCCGGCTGGCAGGCGGTGATGCGGCGCTCACCCGGCGCCTGCAGCAGGCCGCATGGACGATAGACGCGGCCCGCTTCCGCGGACGGCAGCTGGCCTGGGCCATCACGGGACTCGCGATCGGCGGCGCGGTGGTCGTCGTGCTCGTGCTCGTCGGCCGCGGATCGCCGGTCCTCGGCCTGCTTCCGCCGGTCGCCGCCGTGGCCGCGGCGCTCGCGTACGACGCGTCGCTCACGCGTGCGGCGCGGGCACGGGCCGCACGCATCGAGGAGGAGCTGCCGACGGTGCTCGAGTTCCTCGCGCTGTGCCTCTCGGCGGGTGAGGGGATCCTCGACTCGCTGCGTCGAGTGAGCGAGGTGGGCGCGGGGGAGCTCACCGCGGAGCTCCGCGGCGTCGTCGTCGCGGTGGGCACCGGCTCACCGCTGTCGGAATCCCTCACGCGCCTTGCCGCAGGACTCGAGATCCCCGCGCTCACCCGCTCGATCGACCAGCTCGTGGCGGCGATCGAGCGAGGCGCGCCGCTCGCTCACGTTCTCCAGGCGCAGGCGATCGACGCTCGCGAGGACGCGAAGCGCACACTCATCGAGCGCGCGGGCCGGAAGGAGATCTACATGCTCTTTCCGCTCGTCTTCCTGATCCTGCCGCTCAGCGTGCTGTTCGCGGTGTTCCCGGGGATCTTCATGCTTCGACTCGGACTCGGCTGACGGCCGGAAGGAGAAATGATGAAAGCACGGATGCTGCGCCTCACGGCTCGTCTTCGCACCACCGCGCGCGACCTCGCAGACGACGAACGGGGTGACGTCCCCGGCTGGGTCCTCATCACGCTCATGACCGCGGGGCTCGTCGTCGTGATCTGGGCGATGGCCGGGCCGGCCCTTGCCGACCTGTTCGAGCAGGCGATCAGCCGCGTCTCCGGGCTCTGACGTCTTGCGTGCCGGCCTGGTCCGCGCGTTGTCGAGCCTGCGCGCCCGACTCAGCGCTGACCTGCGCGACGACGCCGGGGCGAGCCCCGTCGAGTTCGTCCTCGTCGGCACGCTGCTCACCGTGCTCACCCTCGGTGTGCTGCAGTTCGGCCTCGCCGTGTATGTCCGCAACGTGGTGCACGACGCGGCCGTCGAGGGGGCCTATCACGCTGCCCTCGCCGACACGACCCTCGCCGAGGGCGCGCAGCGCACGCGCGACATCGTGGGTCGCGCGATCGGCGCCGAGTACGCGACGGACGTCAGCGTGCAGGAGACGGCGGCGCTCGGCCAGCGGACCGTCGAGGTGCGAGTCGAGGCGACCCTGCCCCTCGTGGGCCTGCTCGGTGCGCCGCGCGGAATGGACGTGACGGCGCATGCGCCCGTCGAATCGTTCGACTGAAGGCCTCGCGGTGGACCCGCTCGGAGACGACCGCGGGTCCGCGGCGCTCGAGTTCATCCTCGTCGGGCTCCTCCTCCTCGTGCCGCTCGTCTACGTGGTCGTGGCGCTCGGCCTCATCCAGGGGCAGAGCCTCGGGGCCGAGGCCGCCGCACGTCACATCGCGCGCGCGGTGTCGACCGCGAGCGACGTGGACGACGCGCGCGCCCGGGCCGACGCGGTGCTCGCCGCAGTGGCGGAGGAGTACGGCCTCGACGACGTCGACCTCTCCATCGACTGCACGCCATCGGGCGCCGCCTGTCCGCGGGCGGGTGCGACCCTGCACGTTCGCGTCCGCACGACGGTCACGCTGCCGCTCGTGCCGCCGGTGCTCGACCTCGACCGCATCGCCGCGGTCCCGATCGAGGCGTCGTCCGCGCACAAGGTCTCGCGCTTCTGGAGCGAGCGGTGATGGCTCGGGTGACGCGCGTGATCGCACGCAGGAACAAGGCGGTCGACCCCGATGACGCGGGCAGCGTCCTCATCCTCACCCTCGGCTACGCCGTGCTGGCGATCGCGGTGATCCTCGTCTGCACGGCGGCGACGAGCCTGTACCTCGCGCAGAAGCAGCTCGACGCGGTGGCGGATGCCGCGGCTCTGGCCGCAGCGGACGGCTTCGACCTTTCCGTGGTCGGCGGCGAGCCCGTCGCCACCCTGACCGACGCGGGCGTGCGTCGGGAAGCCGAGGCGATGATGGGTGCCCTCGGTCCCGAGGCGCGACTCGTCTCGGCTTCGACCCCCGACGGAGTCTCCGCGCGGGTGACGGTCGCCGGGCAGTGGCATCCGCCCATCGTCACCGTGTTCGTGCCCGACGGCGTCGCCCTCGAGGCCACCGCCACGAGCCGGACGGCGCTGCGCTGACGCGCAGGCACCGCCGTCGGCTCTACGCCTCCGAGCCGGCCGTGGCGCGGGCGGCGAGCGCCACCGCCTCCATACGCGAATGCACGCCGAGCTTGCCGAGCAGGTTCTGCATGTGCGCACCGACCGTCTTGATGCTGATCCCCATCTCGGTGGCGACCTGCTTCTGCGACATCCCCTCGGTCGTGAGCGCGAGCACCTGTCTCTCCCGCGGGGTCAGCGACGAGAGCCGGCGGAGGTCCGCGGTCGCGCCGCGCGCCGGCCGCGTGCGCTCGATGAGCCGTCTCACGCGGGCGAGGAACTCCTCGGCGTCCATGGACTCCGCCGCATAGTCGTCGGCGCCCACGAGCAGCCCGGCGACGACGTCGGCGGGCGTCGTCCGATCCGCCGAGACGAGCACCGCGGGCATCTCGGGCCCGTAACGATCTCGAAGCTCCCGCAGGAACCCGCAGCCGCCGTCCTCGACTTCGAGGATCGCCACCTCGGGCGCCACGCCGTTCAACTGCGCGGCGGCCTGTGTCGCCGTCGCGAATGCCACCGCGGACAGCCCCAGCCGGCCCAGCAGCGCTACATATTCGGTCCTGACGTGGTCACCTGCGACCACGAGTGCGAATGACTCTTCCGTGCTCACGATTCCTCCCCGAATCGCGCGCCCTCCCGCTGGGACCGATGACCTAGGGAGTTCCCCGGAATCCCCATCCGCACTTCACCCAATGGTCGCGTCCCCACGCGGTTCATAGCCTAAGCCCAGCAATGGCCTGGGGAAAGGGGAGGACCATGTCTGAGGACAAGCGGCGGCGCGCGCTCGCCGCGGGGATCACGGGCTGTTTGGTGGCAGCCTTCGTGCTGGGCGGTGCCGTCGCCGCGTCAGCTGCGGATGGACCGTACAACATCGACGGGAACGTACCGGACGCGAACACCGCCAACCTGTCCGACCTGTTCGGCAGTGTCAAGGAGCTCGGACCGGCCAACTCGAACACGACGAAGATCGGGGTCATCCACAACGACGGACTGCCGACGCTCGACACCACCAACCCGAACGCTCAGGTGGATCTGCGTCAAGCGTGGCTCGACACCGAACGCGACCCCGCCGCCCCCAACCACGACTGGCTCTACTTCGCCTGGGAGCGCGACAGCAACAGCGGCAGCGGCTTCATCGCCTACGAGTTCATGCAGGATCCGGCTCCGGCGGGCTGCGCGTATGACACCGCCACCGACGCCCAGCTCATCGCCAACTGCAACCCGTGGGCGAACCGCAGGGCCGGCGACTTCATGATCCTCTGGGACCAGCAGGGCGGCAGCAGGGATCTCTACCTGCGCACGTGGAGCGGCACGAAGCCGAACCTCACCCTGGGCGCGCCGACGTTGCTCGACGCAGCGGTCTCGCAGGCCGCGTACAGTGCGGACGGATTCCGAGGTGAAGCGGCGGTCGACTTGACGGCCACCATCTTCGGCGGCTCCACCGCCTGCAAGACCTTCGCGAACACGATCCCCAGCACGGTGACCGGCAACTCCGACACCGCCGACTACAAGGACACCATCCTCAAGAACGCTCCGCCGATCACCAACTGCACGTCGACCACGGTCACCACGCCGAAGCTCGGCGACGGCACGACCAACATCCCGGCCGGCGGTGCGTCCATCGGAACGGGCGTCCTCGCCGTCAAGGACTCGGCAGTGGTCAGCGTCATCGGCGGGACGGCCACTCCGGCCGGCTCGGTGGCGTTCTTCCTCTGCAAGGTGGACGCACCCGGTCTGTGCACGAGCCCGAACGGAACCTCGGTCGGCAGCACGAACCTGACCGGCTCCGCGTATCCGGTGACCGTCGTCTCACCGACCGCCTATGTCACTTCGGCAGGCAGATACTGCTGGCGCGCCACCTTCACCGGTGACTCCGCCAATGGCATACCGAGCTCCGGCGACTCGAGCGCGACCGAGTGCTTCACCGTGAATCCGGTGACACCGACTCTGTCCACGAGCGCAGGCGTCGACGTGCTCCTCGGCACGGCGGTCACCGACTCGGCCACGCTCGGAGGCACCGCGACGCAGCCGGCCAACCCGGTGATCAACCTCACCGGTACGGGAGGCGCTCCGGCAGGCGGCACGATCACGTTCAAGCTGTACGGCCCGAGCGCGACCGGGTGCGGCGCCCTCGCGTACACCTCGCCGACGGTGGCGGTCAGCGGGAACGGCACGTACTCCACGCCGAACCCGCAGTTCGTGCCCACCGCGCCCGGTGACTACCACTGGGTCGCGGAGTACAGCGGCAACCCGCCGAACACCAACGCGCAGACGCACAACACCGCGTGCACCGACACCGCCGAGGACGTGACGGTCACCGCCATCCAACCGACGATGACGACGGCCCAGCGCTGGACGCCGAACGACTCCGCGACGATCACGGCGTCGGCAGGCGGCAACCTGGCCGGCACGGCGTCGTTCACGCTGTACCCGACGACCAACTGCACGGGCACTCCGGTGCTCCCGACGATCAACGTCCCGGTGGCGGGCGCGTCGCCGCAGACGCCGAGCACGGCGAACACGGTGGCGGTGACGGCGGGTGGCTCCTTCTCGTGGAAGGTCAGCTACGACAGCACCAACCCGGCCCAGCTGGACATCGCCGACACCTGCAAGGAGGTGTCCACCCTCACGATCAACAACAACTTCGTGCAGCCGTAAGGCACGGGTGACGGGCTGACCGGCCCGTCGAGCACGATCACCGCGGATGGCGTCCGGATCGCAGAAGTCCGGACGCCATCCCTGTGTCTGCGCACCGGCGCAGGGTGGATCCGCCGGATGCCCTCGGCTAGAGTGTCGCGGAGTCGGTGCGAGCGTCCTGCCGCACCCGGACCGGAGGGAGGAAGAACGATGGCTGTCTCTGTCGCGCCTCGCAACCCCACCCCCTTCCGCGAGGTCGCCCGCACGCGTTGACCTGTCGGCGACCTCCTCTCCTGGAGTGTCCTACCGATGTCATTCGAACGCTTCGACGCGTCCGCATCCGTTCTCTCGCCGGATCTCGAACCCGGCCCCGATCAGCGCTGGTCCACGTGGCCGGCGTCTCCGCCGACCCAGCGCGGGCCGCTGCCGCACCCGGAATGGGTCGTCACCGCGTCCGGCGCGTTCGACACCGAGCTCGGTGTCGTGAAGACCGGCAAAGAAGCCGACGTGCACCTCATCGAGCGCGCGGTGCCCGGCACCGCCGGCGTGCTGCTGGCCGCCAAGCGCTACCGCAACTCGCATCACAGTGACTTCCACCGATCGGGAAGCTACGAGGAGGGGCGCACCATCCGCAACACCCGCGACGCCCGAGCTGTGAGTCGCAGGTCGGCGTACGGGCGCTCGGTCGCCGCCGGCCACTGGGCGGTGAGCGAGTTCGATGCGCTCTGCCGCGCCTGGCGCGCGGGGGTCCCGGTGCCGTACCCGGTGCAGGTGAGCGACACCGAAGTGCTCATGGAGTTCGTCGGCGAGGGGCGAGCGGCGGCGCCACGACTGGCGCAGAGCCGGCTGCACGGAGAGCAGCTGCGCAGTGCCTTCGACCAGGTCGTCGGCATCCTCGAGGCGTTCGCGCACGCCGGATTCGCGCACGGCGACCTCTCGCCCTATAACCTGCTCGATCACGACGGCCGTGTCGTCGTGATCGATCTCCCGCAGATCGTCGACGTCGCCGCGAATCCGCAGGGCCTCGACTTCCTCCACCGTGACGTCGTCAACGTCTCGACGTGGTTCACCCGTCGCGGGCTCGAGAACGACCCCGAGGAGGTGTTCGCCCACCTCGTCGCGATGCTCTGGTGAGCGTGCGTCAGGTGGAGTCGCGCACGTTGATCGTCGGAGTCAGCTGGACCTGCTGCGAGGGCGCGTCCTCGCGCTGCTCGAGTCTCATCAGGCACGTCTCGAGCGCACGGCGCCCGACGGCGAGCTTGGGCGGTGCGATCGCGGTGAGCGGCACGCTCGCGAACGACGCGATCTCGTCGTCATACGCGACGATCGCGAAGTCCTCCGGCACCCGCAGCCCGCGCCCCTCGGCGATGCCGAGCAGCCCGACGGCGAGATCATCGGGCAGGACGATGGCGGAACGGATGCCGGCGGCCAGGCAGTCGTCGAGGAAGGCGCGCAGCACGTCCGAGGTCGAGCCGTCTCCCCAGCGCGGTGAGGGCGCGGTGGCCACGGGTGCGTCGACCATGCCGTGGCGGCGCGTGGCGCGCGCATGACCGAGCGCGACCCACGGCGCCGTGGCCGTCTCGCGCAGCAGCAGGCCGACCCCTCGATGCCCGCGCTCGGCGAGGTGGTCGACCGCGAGCTCGGCGCCGAAGCCGTGATCCGAGCGCACCGAATCCACCCGGAGGGTCGTCGGCACGCCCTCGGGGGAGCGCTCCACCAGGACAACCGGGGTGCGGATGCCGGCGATCGTCTCCCACGTCGCGGTGTCCTCGATGCCGGGTCGGGCGGTCACGAGCATGATGGCGTCGGCGCCGGCGGCGTCGAGCCGCGCGAGCTGATGGATCTCTTCGCGGGGGTCGTAGTTGGTGGTGCCCAGAACGATCCGGATGCCCGCGCCGCGCGCCGCCTCACCCACCCCGCGGATCAGGGGAGGGAAGTAGTAGGCGGCATCCGGCACGATGAGCCCGATGGTCGCCATCGGGCGCGACGACGTGCCGATCCGACGGCTCCCGGTGGCGGGGGCGTCCGCGGTCTCGGGCAGCACAGCCCCTCCATGCACGCGGCGGATGAGTCCTCGGTCGGCGAGTACGGCGAGGTCGCGCCGGATCGTCATGCCGCTGAGACCGGACCGCCCGGCGAAGTCCGCGACCTCGATGCGCCCCCGCAGGACGATCTCGCGGAGGATCCGCTCTCGGCGCTGCTCGGCGATCATCGGCTCACCCCAAATCTCTCGATGTCCATCATGCGCGACCGGCCGGCGTGCCGCGTGGCCGCGGGGACGGTGCGCGCCCCGCCCCCGCAGCGCCGCGGATCAGCGGCAGTCGACCCCTGCGTACGGCACCGTCGTCGTGGTGCGGGCGCCGTCGCCTGTCGTCGCCACGACCCGCACCTCACCGTCGGCGAGGGAGTCGCGGATCTTGAACGACGAGCGGGTGTCCTTGCCCGGGTTGAGCTTCGCCTTCACGTCGTCTCCGAGCACGGTCTTCACCGCCACCGTGACGGGCGCGCCGTGCTCGTTCGCCACCGTGACATGCACCCAGGCGTTCGGACCGCGGCACTCGGTCGAGACCTGCACCGCGGTCGGCACGGCGCTGCCGGTGAGCTCCATCGCGAACAGGGTCAGGCCCTGGCCGGTCACCGGATTCCCTTCCGGCAGTGTGACGCTCGCAACCGGCTTGCCCGAGAGCGGGATCCGCTGGGCGAACACCGACGCGGGCGCCGCGATCGTCGAGACGGTGCCTCCGAGGTACGGCTTCGTCCGCTGGAGGTACGACGTGGCGCTCGCGAGCAGCACCGTGTCCGCAGCATCCGTCGACGCATCGCTCCAGAGCGGCAGTGCGAGCTGCACCCGCTGGGTCGTCCCGTCCGCGTAGTGGACGGTCGCGGTCCCCGACGTCGCGACACCCGCCGAGAAGCCGGCGACGATGAGCTCGTCGCCCTCGCCCTCGAGCGACACCCGCTGGCCGGCGACCTTGATCGCGTCGGGTGTGCCGACCGCGGTCGGGTGCCAGTCCAGCTCGGAGCCGAACGCCGTGGCCTTCGCGCCGACCGCGAGTCCCGCGTCGGCCAGCGCCTCGGCCGAGAACACCCGGAAGTCCGCGGTGACGGCACCGTTGCGCGCGTTCGCGGTGGAGGCGACCGCCGTCTGGTTCACGAGCGCGTCGAACGGGAGCGGTGCGACCTCGACGCCCGATCCCTGGTACGCACCGATGTTCGGCGTCGCCGGGATCGGGTTGCCGAAGAAGTCGCGGTCACCGGCGTCCGAGATCGGCACGCCCGCGCCGAGGAGCGGCGAGCCGACGGCGAGCTGGTAGCCGGGGAGCGCACGGGTCAGCTGCCCGCTGCCGGCGGCGACGAGCTGCGGGTCGCCCACGACGGCGCCCGTCTCGGTGGACACCGGCTGGATGCCGCCGAAGTACGCGTTGTTCGCGTACACCGCGTTCGCCGTCTTGAACGTGCCGCCCTGCGAGATGAAGATGTTGTTCTTCACCTGCCGCGGCGCGGTCATGTCGTCCTCGAAAGGCCGGTTCAGGCACGAGAACGTGTTGTTGTAGATCAGATGCTGACCGGGTCCGCCGCTGGCGCCGCCCAGGCGGCAGTCGTCCTGCGACACGTTGTACCGAAGGATGGCGTTCGCGGTCGTCGATGCCGTGCCGCAGCCGGAGATGCAGTCCAGGTAGAACCCGCCGGCGTTGCCGTACGAGTAGTTGTACTGGAACGTGCAGGTGCCCTTGATCTTCATGTCGCAGTCCCACGCGGTCGAATCGTAGGTGGACGCGACGCTGTTGCCCACCACGTTGTACTGGAACAGCGGGTCGACGGAGTTGTAGGGCCACATGCCGGCGAAGTTGCCCTTGAGGAAGGGGTACTCGCCGTGTCCGAGGTCGATCGCCGAGTTGTACTCGATGACCGGCTTGTCGGAGTTGTGGATCACGATGCCGTCGCCGCCGACGGCGCGGATGTCGTTGCGCGCGACGTAGACGTCGGTGTTGTAGTGCTTGGTCGTGTCGGGCGCCGAGAGCTTGATGCCGCCGGCGGCGGTGTCGTTCACGACGTTGTCGGTGACGGTGATGCCGTCGAACCAGCCGATGCCGTCGCCGAGCACCGAGATGCCGGCCGAGCGCGAGAAGGCGTTGCCGAGGCTCGTCTTGTCGGACCAGCCGGCGACCTTCTCGACGTGGTTGTGCGTGAGCACCACGCCGCTGCGCTTCGAGCCGTCGTTGATCTCGAAGAGGATGCCGACGCGTCGCTGGTCGGGAGTGCCCGGGTTGATCACACGCATGCCGTCGACGGTCCAGTTGCTGACATTGAGGAGGTGGATGCCGGCGAGCCGGCCGTCGCCGTTGATCGTGGCGGGTGCGTCGCCGTCGCCGTAGGGGGAGACGGTGATCGGCGCGGTGCCGAGACCGGAGCCGGTCGGGGCGAAGGTGCCCACGCACTCGGAGCCGCGCTTGAAGCGCACGGACTCACCGGGCTGGAACGGCTGCACCGCCGCGAGCTGGTCGAGCGCGGTGAACGGTGCGGCTTCGGTGCCGGCGCCGGCGCCGGTTGCCGAGCAGTCGACGAAGTAGACCGTGTCGGAGACGGCGACGACGTGTGCCGCGAGCTCTCCCTGCGCGATCGCGCCGAACAGCGACTCGGCGCGCGCCGTGATCGCGTACTCGCCCGCGGTGGTGCCGGCGGGCACGACGAAGGACGCGGTGGCGCGGCCGGCGTCGTCGGAGTTCACCACGACCTCGGTGCCCGCGAAGCCGACGGTCACCGGTACGCGCGCTCCCGCGCCGTCGACGGTGACCGCGACGGGAACGCCCGGAGCGAGCAGCGAGAGGTCGACGTCGTTCGGGGTGATGGTCAGCGGCTGTGCGAGGTAGCCGTCCGTGCAGTTGATGCGGAGGTCGGCCCAGTCGGCGTGGTCGTTGCCGTTGCCCTCGGCGCCCGGCTCGGCGATGAGCTCGACGGTGCTCGCCCCACGGAGGTCGAGATTGAGCCGGCCCGCGGGGTCGGTGCCCTTGCGATCCATCCGGAACTTCTCGGCACCGTCGACCTTCACCACGAAGTCCACGCGTCCCTTGCCGGACTGGCTGTCGTCGATGCCGACGTAACCCAGCAGCTGTGTGCACTGCTGCGTGAGGTCGTACACGATGCGCGCGGGCGCGTGCGTGCCCAGTCCCTTCGGGAACTTCGTCCCGCGGATGGACTGGATCGCCCGGTCCGCATCGGGCACAGCACGGGCGCCGTTGTTGTAGTCGCGCTCCACCGGACCCCAGCCGTTGTCGGCCGAGACCCAGTCCAGATCGCTGGCGTAGTGCACCGCGCCGCCCAGACCGTCTGCCGCCATTGCCGCGGGGGCCTGAAGACCCCCGAGACAGAACGCGCCGACGGTCGCTGCGACGAGCAGCTTCATCCGCTTGGTGGGCAAGATTCCTCCTCGAATCACACGGCCCGCCGCCGGAGTGACGGGGGACCGCGAGCCATCGTTCCAGCGGGTGTTCGAATTGGCGATCGAAATGAACACACCTGAACATCGAGGGCGCGTTCGGAGGCGCGACGGACCGGAGAACGACAGAGACCCCGGCGCGCGTGCGCCGGGGTCTCTGGACTGGTGGACTAGCGGACGCCCTTGGCCGGTGTGGCCTCGAACGCCTTCTCGATCTCCTGCGTGAAGGTGTTGCCCGCGGCGTCCTTCGCCGTGACACGGAGGTCGACCCAGCCGCCCTTGTCGGACACCGGGATCTCGGCCGAGTAGCCGCTGACCCATGCGCGCGACACCGCGAAGATGTCGCCGTCACCCTCCACCGCGCCGGTGGGGGCATCCGTCTTCGCGCTCTTCAGCGCGACCTTCACCCACTCGCCGCCCGCGGTGCGGGCCTCGAGCGTCGCGTCGGTGATCGCACCGGCCGGTGCGGTGCCGGCGACGTGGCCGAGCTCGAGGCCGAGCGGGATCGCTGAGCCCTTGCGGCGGCCTTCGCCGACGCGGTTCTCGTCGTTCACGTCGACGTCGTAATACGCCTGGATCAGGGGGAGCAGCCGGTAGTCCCAATCGCCGAGTTTGCCCGACGCGCGGAAGCTCCAGTCGCTGACCGTCTTCGTCGACCCGGCGAGGTGCGAGCCGTCGTGCGTCGCGGTGCTGACCACGCGCCAATCGTGCTCGCCGTCGGGCAGGTCGAACACGTTCGCGCCCTGGTGCTCCTTCTGGGCGAAGAGCTCCCCGTCGAGGTAGATGTCGGTCAGCTGCTGCACCGTGGACGGCTCCGTCCACGTGTCGAAGGTGCCGGTGTGCTCGCCGTCACCGCCGTCCGCCCAGCTCGGGATATTGATCTGGGCGTAGTCCGACACGAGGTACGGCATCCAGAATCCCGTGCCGACGTAGGGCCGCACGACGCCGCCGTAGTAGTCGGCCTGGGTGCGCTCGCCGCGGTCGTAGGTGCGCTTGATGTCGCGCATCTCCCAGCCGACCGAGGTGATGAACGCCCCCTGGTACCAGCGCAGGCCGTCGGTGTTCACCCATTCCTCACGCTCGGTGCCGCGCTGCGTGCGCAGGGGGAACCCGCTGCCGTACTTCGCACCGGGCACGAAGTCGTACCGGAATTCGCCGATCTCCTCCGCCTGCCCGATGTACCGGGTGTCGATGCGGGCGAGATCCTTAGCGCTGTGGCGGTAGGCCATGTCGGCCGGGATCTCACCGTCGCCGAAGTGGGCGATGTCATAGGTCACCTCGGAGGTCGGCTCGCCGACGGCCGAGAGTGTGACCTTCTTGTGGCCGCTGAGCTGCTTGAGCAGCTGGCGCCCCTCGACACCGCTGATCGCGGCGACCGGGATCCCGACGTTCGTCGTGAAGTCCTCCGAGCCGACCCATTCGCTGAGCTCTCCGTCGCCGTCGTTGACGACGATCAGCAGCTTGGCGCCCGCGGCGACCGCGTTCGCGGCGCGAGCGGATGCTGAGACCTCCGCCGACCGGGTGACCACCGCGATCTTGTCCTTGACTCCCGCTGCCGCGAACTCCTCGACGCTGCCCTTGCCGGCATCCACGGCTGCCGCCTTGAACGAGCCGTCGAGGAACGACGAGCCGATCTGCACGATGAGGTCGAGCGGGGTCTTCCCGGACGCGACCGTCAGCATCGGCGTCTGCAGACGCCAACGCGTCGCCCACGAGAAGTCGGCGTCGTCGACCTTCATGGGCTGCGCCCACATCTCGTCGGTCCACACCGGCATCATCGCGCTCGCCGCGAAGTCGTCGACGGTCACGTCCATGCGCCGGAACACCTGGTCGAGACCCTTCTGGCCGACGTCGACCGTGACCTGCTTCGCCGTGCGCGCGTCGAGCGCGACCGTGCGGTTCTGGTCGAGCTCGAGCGTCGGCTCGCCGACGAGGACGCTCGCGATCGTGTCGGGCGTGCGGTTCAGCTCCATGAACGACATGACCGTGTAGTCGCCCTTCATGAGGCGCAGCGTCGTCTCGCCTTCGACGAGCACCGGCTCCGCCCACTGGGTCGCGGGATCCCACAGCATCGCGTAGGTCGTCGTCGGGTTGCCGTCGAAGTCCGTCGCGGTGAGCGTGAGGTCGTACCGCTCGGCCTCGGCGATCGTGCCGAGGGCGGTGCGGGTGACCGGGTCACCGTCGACGGACGCCACGAGCATGCCCGACAGCTGCGTGCCGGCGGGGACCTTCGCGGGATCCACCGTCAGCGTGACCGCGCGGCTCTCGCCCGCGGGGATCGTCAGAGTGTCGACGTCCATGGTGAGCGCATCGAACGCGATGCCCGCCGACAGCGGGCCCGGCTCGCCACCGCCGGCTCCGGGCGTGGTGTCGCCGAGGTTCGCGGCGAGGGTGACGGTGGTCTCGGCATCCGTGCGGTTCGTGTACTGGACCGTGCGCTCGACCGGCGTCGGCGTCTCGCCCCACATCAGCATGCCGAAGTCGCCCGATCCGGCGGCGATGATCGGCGCCTCGAGTGCGGCCGCGACGTTCACGACACCCGTGCCACCCTGGTACGCGGAGTACCCGACATCGGTCGTGGTGCTCGCGATCGCGGCCTTGAGCTGGTCCCTCGTGTACTCCGGGTTCGCGCTCAGCAGGATCGCGGCCTCGCCCGCGACGTGGGGCGTCGCCATCGACGTGCCGCTCATCGAGATGTAGGCGCCGTCGCCACCGCTGTCAGCCGATCGTGCGGCGGTCACGTCGTTGCCCGGTCCGGTGACATCGGGCTTGAGCGCGCCCGAGCGGGCGAGCGGGCCCTGGCTCGTGAACCACGACAGGGCGCCCGACGGATCGTCGACCGAGCCGACGGTGAGCGCCTGCTCAGCCGAGCCGGGTGCGCCGATCGTCTCGGGTGCGCCGGCGTTGCCCGCCGCGACCACGAACAGCGCCCCGGTCTCCTGGGAGATCTGGTTGAGCGACTCGGCCATGAGGTCCTTGCCGTCGGAGGCCTGCGTCGAGCCGAGGCTCATCGAGACGATCGGGGCGTTCTGGCCCGCCCACTCCATCGCGTCGATGATCCACGAGTCCTGGCCGTAGCCGTCGGCGCCGAGCACCTTGCCCACGAGCAGCTCCGCGCCGTCGGCCACGCCGCGGTGCGTGCCGCCGCTGGCGGCGCCCGTGCCCGCGATCGTCGAGGCGACGTGCGTGCCGTGGCCGTTCGGGTCGCTGTCGACCTCTTCGCCGGGCACGAAGCTCTTCGAGTCGGCGCTCACGTGACCCTGCAGGTCGGGGTGGGTGTCGTCGTAGCCGGTGTCGAGCACGGCGACGGTGACGCCCTCGCCGGTGTAGCCCTCGGCCCACGCCTCCGGGGCGTGGATGTACGGCACGCTCGAGTCGAGCGTCGCGCGCACCTTGCCGTCGAGGTGGATAGCCTCGATGCCTCCGCCCAGCGCCGGCGACGCCGAGAAGCTGCGGGCGGTCGGGGCGGTGAGCGCCTGCCACGCGGATGCCGCATCGCCGTGTCCCAGCGTGGCGGCGGCGCCGCCGATGCTCTCGAGCGGCGTCGTCACCTCGAGACCGGGGACCGGCGCCGAGAAGGACCGCGCCGCCCCTGCCTGCTCGACGATGATCGGCGTCGCGTCGACGGACGCGTCGTCGTAGCCGTAGTCGATGAGCAGCGAGACGTTGAACAGGTCGGCGTCGAGCGCCCCCGATGCGAGGTACGGCAGCGCGGCGTCGGGCACCACGTGCAGGTCGCCCGCCGCCTCATAGGTGCGGGCGCCGGCGCCGTCGACAGCGGTGTCGATCGAGACGGCGTGGGTGCCGTCGCTCAAGTCGGTGACGGTGACGCGGTCACCCGTGATGAGGGTGACGGAGTGGGAACTGCCGGCGACCGCCCGTGTGGTGGGGGAGTCGTCTGGGGCGGAGGTGGCGGCCGCCGGCAGGGTGGTGAGGCCGATGCCTGCGATTCCGATCGCCAGGCCGCTTGTGGCGGCGACGATCGGACGGAGGCGAGGGCCGAAGGGCTGGGGTCGTGACATGCGCGAGCCTCTCGGTGTGTGGGGATCCGTGTAACCCCCACCTTCCTGCGCTGAGTGCATAAAGTGGATGGCGGAGAAATGCCATGGCCTGCATCCGCCAATGTCGGTGGGTGACGATGAACACGTGGAGAAGGTCGCCGTGCTCGATGCGCTCGGTCTCGACGAGGCCCACACTGCGGTCTACCGGTTCGTGCTGCAGCAGTCGTCGGCGTCGACCGCGGAGATCGCATCTGGCCTGAGCATGTCGCTGCCGCGCACCAGGCCGATCGTCGCCGAGCTCGAACGCCTCGGCCTGCTCGCCCGCCAGGCCGCGCGCAGCGACCGGTTCGTGGCGTCGCCGCCGTCGATCTCGCTCCGCCCCCTGCTGCTCGAGCGCGAGCGCGGGCTCACGCGCGCCCACGAGGCGCTCGTCGAACTCAGCGACATGTACCGGCGTTCGGCCGAGCAGCGCAGCGTCGCCGATGTCGTCGACGTCGTGATCGGCGATGACGCGGTGCGCCAGCGCGTCGCGCAGCTTCAGGCTGCCTCCGTCGAGCAGGTGCGCGTGCTCGTGCTGCACGAGGTCGCGCTGGTGAGCGGCGAGGAGAACATCGAGGAGGACCGCGCGCTCGCGCGTGGCGTGCGGTATCGCGTGATCGTCGAGAACGCGGTCCTCGAACGCCCGGGCTTCCTCGACGCAGCCCGCGAGATGGCCCAGATCGGCGAGGAGATCCGGGTGCTGCCCACGCTGCCCACGCGGATGTTCATCGCGGACGACCAGATGGCGCTCGTGCCCATGCACTCGCAGGCCGAGGATCAAGGATTCGGGGCGCTGCTCATCCACCCCAGCGGTCTGCTCGACCTCGTGACGTCGATCTTCGAGGAGTACTGGCGGGCCGCCACCGAGTTCCTGCCGGTCGCCGCCGTTCCCACCGCCGACGCCGTCGACACCGACCTCCTGCGCCTGCTCCTTCTGGGGGTGACGGATGCTGCCGCCGCCGCGCAGCTCGGGATCTCACTGCGCACCGTCCAGCGCCGGGTGTCCGAGCTGATGGAGACGGCAGGGGTCACCACGAGGATGCAGCTGGGGGCGGAAGCCGTGCGCCGGAACTGGGTGTGACGCGTCTGCTACCAGCCGTGGGCGTTGAACCACTCGCCGCGACGCCGGGCTTCGGCATCCGTCTCGCCCTCGTCCGCGGTGTCGTGTCCGATCAGGCGACCGGCGTCGTCGAGCGGGATGAACCGCAGGCACACCGGGCACAGCGCGCGCCCGTCGGGGAAGCCGTCGGCGAGGGGTGCGGCGGGTTCGCCCGGTTCGCCGGAGCCGGAGCAGTGCGCGGGATCCGCCCCGGCATCCGACCACATGATCGTGCGGTGGCGGTGCAGTCCCGCGTGCCCGAGGGGGCGCGTGCAGCGCCGCCCGTCGTTGCGGCTGCGGCAGAAGCTCACGACCTCGCTCACGCGCGGGCCCGCGGTACGTGGCGCGGCACCCACCGCACGAAGGCGAGCGCGCCGACGAGACCGATCGCGCCCATGATCCCGGTCGCGACGGAAAGGGACGCGACGGCGGCGATGCCCGATACGAGCAGCGGTGCGACCGCGCCCCCCGCGTCGGTGAGGGTTCGCCACGAGCCGAGGAAGGGCGCCGGGTCCGCCTTGGGTGCGACGTCGGCGCCGAGGGTCAGCAGGATGCCGCTCGACAGGCCGTTGCCCACGCCCAGCACCGCCGCGAACATCGCGAACCACATCGCGGCCTGGGGGAGGTCGTGCGTGAACGCGAGGGCGACGAAGCCCGCACCCATCAGGATCATGGCCGGCAGGGCGGCCCACAGTCGACCGAAACGGTCCATGACCTGGCCGCTCGCGTAGAACAGGGCGAAGTCGATCGCACCCGAGATGCCGACCACGAGGGCGATCGTCTGCGCGTCGAGGCCGATCGACACACCCCACAGCGGCAGTACGACCTGGCGCGCCGAGCGGACGGCGGACAGGGATGCCGCGGCCAGGCCGAGCGTCGACAGCACACGGCGGTGGCGCCACATGGTGCGGATCACGCCGGTCCCGGGACCGGTGCCGGAGGCCTCCCTCCGCGGAAGGCGGATCGAACCGGTGACAGGTTCACCCGTGTCTTCCGTGTCGACGGAAGCGTCACGCGCCGCCTGCTCCTGCGGCATGAGGAACTGCTTCTCGGGGTCGGGGCCGAGGAGCACGAGGAGCACCGTGGCCACGAGGCATCCGCCGAAGAACCAGATCGTGGCGTGCTCGTCGCCGAACAGGGCGAGAAGGCCCGCCGCGACGAACGGCCCGACGAACATGCCGAGGCGGAACGTGCCGCCCAGCAGCGACAGTGCGCGAGCGCGGAACGACAGGGGGACGCGGGTCGTCATGAACGAATGGCGGGCCAGGCCGAAGGCCGCGGCGCAGAATCCGATGAGGAAGACCGCGAGGGCGAAGATGCCGAGCGACGGCGCCAGCGCCATGCCCACCACCCCGCCGAGGGAGATGACTCCGGCGATCGCCATGGTCAGCCGCTCGCCGACGCGGGCGACCGCCCAGCCGGCGGGGATGTTGCCGCAGAGCTGCCCCACGACCAGCGCGGAGGCGACGAGGGCGGCGGTCGCGACATCCGCTCCGAGCTGTGCGGCGATGACGGGGATCAGCGGGATGACGGCGCCCTCGCCGAGCGCGAACAGTACGGTGGGGCCGTAGACCATCGGCCCGAACCGCCACAGCACGTCACGAGCGGTGGGGGAGCCTGCGTGATCGGTCATCGCTTCCACGTTAGTCTGGAGTGTCATGCTCGACTTCGATCCCTCCGCCGACATCCAGGCCCTGCGTTCCACGTTCGCCGACATCAAGGCCGTGGTCGACGTCGAGGCACTCAACGCCGACATCGCCCGACTCAGCGAGGAGGCCGGCGCCCCCAATCTGTGGGATGACGTCGAGAAGGCGCAGAAGGTCACCAGCGCCCTCAGCCACCGCCAGGCCGAGCTCAAGCGCGTCACGGACGTCGAGCAGCGCCTCGACGATCTCGATGTGCTCGTCGAGCTCGCCAACGAGATGGACGACGAGGACTCCGCCGAAGAAGCGCGCCACGAGATCGCCGAACTGGAGGACATCGTCAGCCAGCTCGAGGTGCAGACGCTCCTCGACGGCGAGTACGACGAGCGCTCCGCGGTGGTGACGATCCGCTCGGGCGCGGGCGGCGACGACGCCACCGACTTCGCGGAAATGCTCCTGCGCATGTACCTGCGCTGGGCGGAGCGTCACAAGTACTCGGTGAAGGTCATGGACACCTCCTACGCCGAGGGAGCCGGCATCAAGTCGGCGACGTTCGAGATCGACGCCCCCTACGCCTACGGCACGCTGTCGGTGGAGGCCGGAACGCACCGCCTCGCGCGCATCAGCCCGTTCGGCTCGGCCGACAAGCGCCAGACGTCCTTCGCGGCGGTCGAGGTCATCCCGGTGATGGAGGAGGCCGTCGAGGTCGACATCCCCGAGAACGACCTCCGCGTCGACGTCTTCCGCTCCTCGGGCCCCGGCGGCCAGTCCGTCAACACGACGGACTCGGCGGTGCGCCTCACGCACATCCCGACCGGCATCGTCGTGTCGATGCAGAACGAGAAGTCGCAGATCCAGAACCGCGCTGCCGCGATGCGCGTGCTCCAGACCCGCCTGCTCCTGCTCAAGCGCGAGGAAGAGGCGGCGAAGAAGAAGGAGCTCGCGGGCACGATCACGGCGAGCTGGGGCGACCAGATGCGCTCGTACTTCCTGTACGGGCAGCAGCTCGTCAAGGATCTCCGCACCGGCCACGAGGTGGGCAACCCGGCCATCGTCTTCGACGGCGACCTGGACGGCTTCATCTCCGCCGGCATCCGCTGGCGCAAGCGCAAGGACGACGACGACTGATCCAGCCCGCACTCGGCGAACCGATGCGCAAACGATGAGTGTCGCTGGACCGGGGCCGGTGGCGTCCGCATAGGCTCGTTAGGCCATGATCCGGTTCGAAAACGTCACGAAGCGCTTTCGCGGCACTTCCAAACCCGCCCTGAGCGATGTCGACTTCGAGGTGCTGCGCGGGGAGTTCGTCTTCCTCGTCGGTGCGTCGGGCTCCGGCAAGTCGTCCTGCCTCCGTCTGATCCTCCGCGAGGAGACGCCGTCCGAAGGGCGTGTGGTCGTTCTCGGTCGTGACCTGCGCACGCTGTCGAACCGCAAGGTTCCGTACTTCCGGCGCCATGTGGGGGCGGTCTTCCAGGACTTCCGGCTGCTGCCGACCAAGACCGTGTTCCAGAACGTCGCGTTCACGCTGCAGGTCATCGGATCGTCGAGAGGCTTCATCCAGCAGGCGGTCCCCGAGGTGCTCGCGCTCGTCGGCCTCGCCGGCAAGGAGAAGAGGTTCCCGCACGAGCTGTCGGGCGGTGAGCAGCAGCGCGTCGCGATCGCACGCGCGCTGGTGAATCGGCCCCAGATCCTCCTCGCGGACGAGCCGACGGGAAACCTCGACCCCGCGACATCCATCGACATCATGCAGCTGCTTGCGCGCATCAACGCGGGAGGCACCACTGTCGTGATGGCCACCCACGAGGCGGGCTTCGTCGACCAGATGCAGCGCCGCGTCATCGAGCTGCGCCACGGCGAGATCATCCGCGACGAGCGCCACGGCGGGTACGGCGACCGGTCGAGCCTGCCGAGCCTCGCTCCCGAGCCGGAGCGCGGCGCCGCCGCGGTCGCCGCCCTCACCGCCGTGCTCGAGGTGCAGCGCGAGGCCGCGATCGCTGCCGCCGCGGGCCTCGATCCGACGGCCGTGCAGGATGACGAGGAGCTCGTCGGCGTGGAACCGGATGCGGCGTCGCCGGCCGCCGGTGTCGCGGCGGGGGCGGCCGCCGCAGCAGCCGCTGTCGCCGTCACGGCCGCAGAGGCGCAGCAGGCGGAGGGCCTTGCGCAGGCCCTCGAGGAGCCGGTCGTCGAACCCGCGCCCGCGCCCGCGTCCGCGCCCTCAGCCGAGGCATCCGCTCCCGCGAAGCCCACTCACACCCAGCCGATCCCGCTCGTCGACGCCGTCGAGCTGCAGGTCGAGGAGCTCGGTCTCGCCGATCGGCTCGGTCTCGGCGCCACCGATCCTGACGACGAAGTGGGGCCCACCTCATGAGGTTCGGACTCATCATGTCGGAGGCTTTCACGGGCCTCCGGCGCAACGTCTCGATGGTCGTCTCGGTGGTGCTGGTCACCTTCGTGTCGCTCACGTTCGTCGGTGCGGCGATCCTCATGCAGATGCAGATCGGCACGATGCGCGACTTCTGGGTCGAGCGCGCGCAGGTCGCGGTCTACATGTGCACCAGCATCTCGACGCCCGCGACGTGCTCGAACGGCGAGGCGTCGCCGGAGCAGGTCGAAGAGGTGCGCGCGAAGCTCAAGGGCAGCGCGCTGGCGCCTCTCATTCGCGACCTGACGTTCCTCGACCACCAGCAGGCGTACGACGAGCTGCTGCAGATCGCCGGCGAAGAGAACGCGAGCGTGATCACGCCCGATCAGGTCAACGAGACGTTCCGCATCACGCTGGTCGACCCCGAGCAGTCGGACGTCATCATCGAGGCCTTCAGCGGCATGCAGGGGGTCGAGCTGGTGAAGGACCAGATGCAGTACCTCGATCCGTTGTTCTCGGCCCTGACGATCGCGACCTACATCGCGGTCGGCATCGCCGTGCTCATGCTGATCGCCGCGGTGCTGCTGATCGCGACCACCATCCGGCTCTCCGCGTTCGCACGAAGACGGGAGCTCGGGATCATGCGCCTGGTCGGGGCATCCAACCGCTTCATCCAGACTCCGTTCATCCTCGAGGGTGTCTTCGCGGCGCTGCTCGGATCCATCCTCGCCAGCGCCGCCGTGATCGCCGGTGTGCACTTCGGCGTGAACAACTACCTGCGCAACCGCGTCGATTTCGTCACGACGTGGGTCGGCATGGCGGACGCGTGGCTCGTGGTGCCTGTCCTGATCCTGGTCGGTGTGGTGCTCGCGGCGCTGTCGGCGAGCTTCGCGATCCGCAGGTGGCTGCGCGCGTGATCGTCGGCCCCTCCGCAGGGGTAGACTGACAGGCTGCCGTCCGCCCTTCGACAGGCTCAGGGGCCAGCAGGCCGGCATCAGCGAGGAGACATCATGCCCAGGGAACGCGGGGAGAAGGTCGTGGCGACCAATCGTCGCGCGCGCCACGAGTACGCGATCGAGAAGACCTACGAGGCGGGCCTTGTGCTGACCGGCACCGAGGTGAAGTCGCTGCGCGAAGGTCGCGCGAACCTCTCGGACGGCTATGCGTACATCGACAACGGCGAGGCGTACCTGGACGCGGTGCACATCCCCGAGTACTCGCAGGGCCACTGGACGAACCACTCGTCGAAGCGCACGCGCAAGCTGCTCCTGCACAAGGAGGAGATCGTCAAGCTCTCGCACGCCATCTCGGCGGGCGGCTACACGCTCATCCCTTTGAAGCTCTACTTCTCGGACGGCCGCGCCAAGGTCGAGATCGCTGTCGCCAAGGGCAAGCGCGAGTTCGAGAAGCGCCAGACGATCCGCGAGCGCGAAGACAAGCGCGAGGCGGAACGCGCGATGCGTTCGCGCAACCGCCTCGGCGAGTAGAGCGTCAGCTCACTGCTTCCGCCGCGTCCGCGCCGTGCGCGGCACTGTCGCTGAACGCCGTCTTCGGGACGAAGCACAGCAGCACCGCGGCGGCCAGCGCCGTCACGCCGCACACCACCCACACCGTGACGTAGCCCGAGAACGATCCCGCGGTGCCCTCGGTCGCCGCGCCGGTCGCGCCGTGCAGCAGCGCGATGCCGAACACGCACGACGCGATCGCACCGCCGACGGTCTTGACCGAGTTCGTGAGACCGGTCGCGACCCCCGTCTGAGTGGGAGGGGCGGCGGATGCTGCGGCCGCGGGCAGCGCCGCGACCAGCGCTCCCGACCCGAGGCCGACGACCACCATGTTCACGATGACCTGGGTGTAGGTGGCGTGGAAGGGCAGGAACATGAGGAACCCGAGGCCGACCAGCGTCGCCGCACCGATCAGGGTCAGGCGGGGCGCGGTGAGCCGGGCGATGAGCGGGAACAGCAGTGCGCCCGTGATCATCGCGATGAGGTAGACGCCGATGATGAGCGAGGTCTGGAAGCCGGTCGTGCCCAGGCCGTATCCGTACACCGACGGGTCGGTGCGGGCGAAGGTCGACAGCGGGGCCTGCGCGCCGAGCACGCTCACACCGAACAGGCCGGCAGTGAGGAAGACGGGCCCGAGGGCAGGGGAGCGGAACATCCGCACATCGATGAGCGGATCGTCGTGCCGGAGCTCCCACAGCGCGAAGGGCACCACGAGCAGCACTCCGAGAGCCGTGACGAGCCAGGCGATCGGATCAGCCGGGCCGTTGAGGCGCAGCAGGCTGAGGCCGCCGGTGAAGGCGACGAGCGCGAGCGAGATGAGCACCAGGCCGACGTTGTCGAGGCGGCCGCCGGTCGGTTCGGGCGATTCCTTGACTCCGAACAGGATCACGAAGAAGCACGCGACGACGAGCAGGGCGGGCACGAGCAGCACGATCCACAGCGGCAGGCTGTCGATGAGCATGCCGCCCACGAGGGCACCCGTGATGGCGCCCATCTCGAGCGCCGCCACGAGGAATCCGGCGGCTCGGGCCGTGATGGTCGCCCGGCCTTCCATGCGCCGTGAGCGCGACCAGATCAGGGCGATCTCCAGGGGCAGCCACACGACGTAGAACCCCTGGATGGCCCACGCCGCGAGGAAGACGCCGAACGAGTCGGTGAACGGCAGGACGAGGGATGCCGCCGCCGTGATCGCCGTCGAGATCACCAGCATCCGTTTGTGCCCGACCATGTCGCCGAGCTTCGCGAACGCGGGGACGACGAGCGCCGAGAGCATGAGCTGCGTGCCCTCGAGCCAATTGACGTCGGCGTCGTGCACTCCGAGATGACGGGCGATGTCGGTGAGCATGGGCGTGTAGAAGCCCTGGATCACACCGCTCGTGAACTCGACGAACGCGAGGAAGCCGACGACTCCCGCGAGCGCGCCGATGGTGACGCGTGAGGACACGGCGCTGCGCGTCATCGGTGCTCCTTCGCTCGGGCCCCAGACCCGGTCACTGCTGCGCTCCGCCCCAGGCATGCCGAAGGGCGGGTGCGAATCACTCTAAGCGCTGGAGGAGGGTGCGGTGGAACAGCTCACCCCGCTCGAGCGCGGCGATCTCGACCCGCTCGTCGACGCCGTGGATCGAGGCGCGCTGCGCCTTGCTCATCTCGAGCGGTGCGAAACGGTAGACCGCCGGCGAGAAGCGGTGGAAATGCCGCGAGTCGGTGGCCGCCATCATCACGTACGGAACCGTCGCGGCGTCCGGGTGCGACACCTTCACCGCATCTGTGATCAGCGCGAACTGCGCGTTCTCCGTCGACGACTCCGGCGACGGTCCGTCGCCCTCGAGCACCTCGACCTTCACGTGCCGGTCCGCGACCCGCTTGCGGACCCGCCTCACGGTGCTCTCGACGGACTCGCCGAGCGCGATGCGCAGGTTGAGCGTCGCCGATGCCTGGGACGGCAGGACGTTCGCGGCCGTGCCGCCGGACTGCATCGTGGCGGCGACCGTCGTGCGCACCAGCGCCGCGGGCTCGCCGCCCATCGCGGTGAAGGCGCGCGCGGTGAGCCACGGTGCCCTCGACAGCAGTCGGTACAGCGCGCGAGGGATGCCGCCCGTCCGGGTGGCGAAGAGCTCGAGCATGCGCGTCACCGCCGCCGGCGTGCGCGCGGGGAACGTCTCGGGCGACAGTCGATCGACCGCGCGCGCGATGCGCCGGACGGCGGTGCGGGCCGGGGGAGCGGACGCGTGCCCGCCCTCGCCGCGGGCGCTCAGACGGAGCGTCAGCACGCCCTTCTCGCCCACGCCCACCATGGCCGCGGTTCCGCGGACGAAGGGAAGCGGCGCGTCCACGACCGCGCCTCCTTCGTCGAGCACGAGCCACGGCTCGACGCCGCGATCCCTGAGCGTCTCGGCGATGATGCGGGCGGCGCCACCGAACGTCTCCTCGTCGCCCCCGAACGACAGGTACACGTCGCGCACCGGAGTGAACCCCGAAGCCAGCAGGTTCTCGACGGCATCCATCACGACGACGAGCGGTCCCTTGTCGTCGAGGGCGCCGCGGCCGTACACCCAGCCACGATCGATGCGCCCCTCGAACGGCGGGTGGGTCCAGGCGTCGCCCTCGTCGACCGGGACGACGTCGAAGTGCGCCATCAACACGGTGGGCTGCTGCGCGACGCGCCCGCGCCACCGGTAGAGGATCCCCAGTTCGCCGATGCGCTCGCGCTCGAGGTGGGCGTGGACGAGCGGGTAGAGCTCGACGAGCAGGTCGGCGAACGCATCGAACGGTCCCTGCCCGCGTTCGGCGCGCTCTGCCGACACGGTGGGCAGCTGGATCATGCGCGACAGTCGTTCGGCGATGCCCGCGCGGGGCACGACGTGGGCAGCGCTCATCGGGCGGCGAACCGGGCCTCGACGGCCGCCGAGATCACGATGTCCTCGGGCTGGAGCTGCACAGCGGGCCCCCCGCCCGCGGCGTCCGAGGCGAACGACGCCTTCGCCATGAGCATGCGGGGCGCTGGTGCCGCCTCGGGGCCGCTCTGCTGAGTCAGCAGTCCCACGTCGGCGAGTTCGACGGCGGTGACATCGGCGAGTCCGAGCGCCCCGGCGTACGCGCTCGCTCGTGCAACCGCCACTCCCACGGCCTGCGTGGCGACTTCCCGTTCGACGGATGCCTTCGTCTCGGGGGTGAGCTTCCACTCGATCCAGCCGAGCTGCACACCCTCGCGCTCGGCGACCTCGCCGGCCCACCACGACAGCACCGCGAAGTCGGTGAACGTGACGGAGAACTCCACCGTCGCGTAGTGCACGGGGGCCAGGCGCTTGCCCTCGTTGTTCCAGGGGCGCTCCGACCACACCGACACGCGCTGGCTCGTCCACTCGGTGACGGTGCCCGCGGACTTGCGCGAGGCGAGGTCGTCGCGCACCGGCTCGGTGAGCGCGGCCATGCGCTCGACGACGGCGCCGCGCTCGGGACCTTCGGCGCGGATGGTCAGGTGCGCGATCGCGCGCTCGGGGGCGATGCGGGTCTCGTGCTCCCCGCGGACCGTGATGACGACGTCGCTCATGCTCAGACCCTAACCCGTGACCGGTGCGTCAATCGGGGAAGATCTGCCCGACCGGGAGGCGCTTCTCGGCCTGGAACGCGTCCTCGGTGCGTCCGTACGCCCAGTACGCCGACAGCGACAGGTCGGCGCGCGCGACGCCGCGCTCGAGCAGGAGCGGCCGCAGCGACTTCATCGCACCGCGCTCACCATGTGCGAAGACCTGCACGCGGCCGGCCGGCCAGGCCGCAGCACCCACCGCCGAGACGAGCCGGGCGCCGGGAGCGTCGTGGTCCTCGTCGACCCACTGGACGACCACGCCCGACGGCACCTCGATCCGGTGCGCCGGCGAACGGGTCTCGATGATGGTGGTCACCGCCGCGTCGGCGGGCAGCGCCTCGAGCGCAGACCAGATCGCCGGGATCGCCGACTCGTCGCCGATCAGCACGTGGTGATCCGCGGTGAGGTCGGGCGAGTACCCCGCTCCGGGGGACGACATCGTCAGCCGGTCGCCGGGCTTCGCGTTCGCGGCCCACGGCCCCGCGATGCCGGTGTCACCGTGCACGACGAAGTCGATCTCGATGGTGCCGGCGGCGGCATCCACTCGCCGGATCGTGTAGGTGCGGATCGTCGGCAGCTCGTCGAACGCCACCGTCTCGCGCAGCGTGGCGAGGTCGTACGGCGGCTCGAGCGCGCTGCCCGCCGGCGGGAAGTACAGCTTCGCGTACTTGTCGGTCTCGGGCCGGTCGGCGAAGTCGGCGAACTCGTCGCCCGCCAGCGTCACCCGCACGAGGTCGGGTGAGAGCCAGACGCTCCCGGTCACGAAGAGGGTGGTCTGCGGGCGCGCGGCACGAGGTGAGGTCACCCTTACATGCTAGGCAACGGATGCTGCATGCCGGCCGGAGCCGGCCAGGAATGGCGGGGAGGGCGCATCCGTTGTATTCTGATGTGCTCGGATGCTTCGGCGCCCGAGTCTTGGCAACTCCACAGTGTGACAGCGGCCCTTCGCGAGAAGGACACCTCGAAAGAGGCAACGGGGATGATCGGTTTCGACATCGCCTGTGAATCTGCGTGAAGCGGGCCGAGGATGCAGGGTTATCTCGTAAACGCTCCTTGCAAACCAATAACTGCCGAAAAGAAGCAGTCCGCGTTCGCCCTCGCTGCCTGAGCAGCGAGCCCGACGCCGTCAATCCGTGACTGATCCCGTCACGGGTATTGGCGTCATCTAGGGATCTTGCTGCGTGACGTCGCCTGAGCGTCACGCGGGACTCTTTTCAGGATGGGCTTGTCGACTTAGGTGTCTGTGACAAAGGTCGGAGCCGAGTAGAACGATTTCACAGACTGCGCCCGGAGAAACCGCAGTTACCCAGCGATGGACGGGGGTTCGATTCCCCCCATCTCCACGAACCGCTGTCACAGAAGAGGGCCCGAGAGCCGCGGAATCACGTGGATCTCGGGCCTTTTTCGATGGGTTCGGGTGCGGGTCACGAAGGTGTTTGCCCACAATTTGCCCACACTTGAGGAGGAACGCGGCACGGCTAGACCGACCACAGCCGAGTCACATCGGCGTCAAGTCCACCTTGGTTCATCCGGGCCGCGACGTCGGCCAGGTCGTCCTCGAACAGGTCGGCGTACGTGTCGAGAGTCATCGCCGCGGACTTGTGGCCGAGCATCCTCTGTACGGCCTTGACGTTCGCGCCCGACGAGATCGCGAGGCTTGCGGCGGTGTGCCGCAGGTCGTGCGGCGTGAGTCGTTCGACCCCCGAGCGCTCGAGGGCAGCCGCGAACCACGAGGTCGTGCCGACGCTGGTCTTCGCACGCCGAAGGTGATTGCCGTCGGCGTCCGTGAACACCAGGTCGTCCGGACCCTTGCCTGCACACATCTCGCGGAGCGGCCCCTCGAGGAAGGCGGGGAAGGGTACAATTCGTCGCTCCCAGTTCTTCGGCGCGCCGACCACGATACGTCCCTCGACCTCGACGGCGGCCCGATTGACCTGGATGCGCTGGCGCTCGAAGTTGATATCGCGCACGTGCATTCCGATCGCCTCGCTCCACCGCAGCCCGCAGTAGGCGAGGACCAGGATGAGCGTGCGATACGTCGAGGTGCTCGCACCTTCAGCGAGGCGAACAACCTCGGCGTGCGTCAGATATCGCCGGGGCTTCTCGGAGCGCTTGGTCGGAAGATTCTGCGCGCCCCGGGCGACGTTCCGGGGGATGCGTCCGTCACGGACCGCGGTGTCGAGGATGCCGGCGAGCACGCCGAGCGCGCGGTAGACAACAGTCGCGGAGCGCGGCTTGCCCGCGACGCCGCTGCTTTTCGTGCGGGCGGTCGGGGCGGTCCCTTCGGAGAGCTCGCGAATCCACTGTTCGACCTGTGACGCACGGATGTCACCGATGCGGGTGTCTTCCCACCGCGGGCGGACGTAGACGCGCCACGAGGTCTCGAGCGAGCTGTAGGAAGAGGCCTTGAGCGAATGGCGCTTGTTGCGCATCCACTCGGCGCCGAGATCGCCGACCGTGGCTCGCGCCGCGGCGGGGTCGGTGTAGGAGCCGTCGGTGCGGGCGACTTCGGTGCGGGCGAGGAAGATCTCGGCTTCGCGCTTGGTTCGGAACCCGCGCTTCTCGACCTGCCGATGGGTGCTGTCGTCGCGCCAGCGAACGCGGTAGCGGCGGCCGGCCGCCGCCTGGTAGCTCGCGATGCTTCCCATAAGTGCCTCGGCGGTCAGGTTAGCCCAGGCGGGGGACACGGCGCTGAGCGGCGGTCCAGGGCGCCAGGTACTGCCAGTGCCTGGCGAAGCACCGCTCGCTCACTGTCCGCTTTCGTGCGGATGGTCGTCCGATCGCGGGTGGCCGTCACCGGGATCACGTTGCGATAGGGTGCTGGGGCCGTGAGACTGGTGGGTCAGTTCGGTCACGGAGCGTCCGCAAGGAGGTGGTACGTGGGAGGCGAGGCGTTAGAGGTGCCCGCCGTTGACGATCTCATCAGCCTGGGTTTGCTGGTCGAGCGGTCTGAAGACGCGTGGGTCGTCAGCGCGACGGCTTGGGCTTCGGACGGGAGCTGGGTCGTCGTCACTTGGGATGAGGTTGCGCGGTCCGTGGCAGTGAGGTGGCTCGACGATATTGGCGAGCGCGCAGTGTTCGAGCGCGAATCAGCGACTCGAGTTTCTGTGCAGAGCCAGCATGGCGCGACCGAGATTCGAGTATGGACGCGATCTGAGGGCATCGGTGGGGCTCTGCATGTTTGGGTGGGCGACCGAGTAACGCTGTCTGACGCCGTGCTCCGAGACTGAATCACTCGGCCCGGACGACAGCCGGTCGCTCAGCGCACAGATGCCACTCGCGCGCCGTGTCGGTGGTCTCGCGAATGCTGGATCCGTGACGATCGACTGGAACAGGCTGCGGTAGAAGCCTCCACCCGTGTGGCCCTCGCCCGCGCTGGCATCCACGAGGAGGAAGCGTTCCAGGCCCCCGCAGAAGCACGGGCGACAGGTCCGGCGGCACAGCAAAACCCGGGTGAGCCTCAGTACTGGGCCCCTCGCGCGAAGGTCCACGCAACACGGCGCCAGCGATTGGGCGATGAAGCCATCGCCGAGGAAGCAGTCGAAGCGTTCGCACGTGGCCAGATGGGTTCGTAGAGCAGTCGCCAAAACGCGCGAAGAACCTACTACCTGTCTGCAGCTTCGTCGATGGTCACGGAATCGACCTGCGCGCCGGCCGGCATGCGGAGGGTGCTCAGCCGCAGCTGCCCGAACAAGCCCCAGTAGACCGCGGTGTCGGTCAGCTCCAAATTGGAGATCTCGTCGACACCGCCAAGGTAGAGCGGCGTGCGATATCCGACGCTTTCGGTGAAGCTCGGGGTGCCGCCGCCGGCGCTTCGCCAAGCGCTGAAGAATCCCTCAGCGAGGGCGGCATCGGAGTACTCGACGATCTCCTCACTGAAGAACCCGCCGAGGTCGACCGGAATCTGCAGAGCGTCACCAGTGCCGGGCTCGAACATCAGGACGCCGGTGGATCCTGGGGCATCACCTGGCCCGGGGTCGACCGAGAACTGCCGACCGGCCCAGTCGAATGCAAAGCACCTGACTCGGTTGCCGAAGTCGGGGAACGCGTCGCGTACGAACGCGTCTGCCTCTCGCGCGGAGTCCCGAGTGTGGATGCGCAACAGTCCTTGCCCGATGACGGTCCCACCGGCTGTGCGAAGCAGCGCGTCGACATCGACAAACGCGATATCGCCGATCGGGCGATCCGCCCCAACGCGCTCGACCAATTCACTCAGCACGTTCAGCCGACTTTTCGCAAGCCACTCATGAAGTGGAAGATACCGGACGGCTCAGGGCCGCCGCGCACCAGATGAGGGGCCCTGAGCGCAGAGCCCCGAGCCGCGAGCCAGTGGGCGACGCCCTCAGGCCCGGATCGGGCTGACCCCGTGCGGTCTGGGCTCAATCAAGGACGAGGCCGTCGTTCCAGCGCAGTCCGATGTCGTACTGGGCCAGGCCGCGTTGCACGGACTCCAAGTCAGCAACCGCGGCAGGAGACAGGTCGAAGTAGGCGTCGATGACGATCTGAATCGGCAGCCCAGCGGCGTCCGGGTAGGTCGCGGCAAGTTGGCCGTCGAGGGCGAACCCGACGTAGTTGAGGAGTTTCTCGTTCAACTGCGCGGGATCGGGTCGGTCGGACCATGGTTCGGTTTCCACAACGTGCAGGTTGCAGCTTGATCCGTCCGGTGTGACGCTGACGAGATCGATGACATTCGGATTGCTTAACCCCGGCATGCTCCGAGCCTACGCAATGTCCCGAACCGCGTCGGTTCAGCGGGCAACGCGCTACGCCTGAGTTGATTTGGCGCACGCAGTCGGTCGGCCAGCGGGCGCGACGGGTGCGGTGTCGTGGATCGGTGGTGACACGTCCGCCCGGGCGCTTATGCGGACACCGGCTGATCAGGACGCTCGGTGCCCGCTGGCTACGATCGGGGGATGCACAGCACGGAGATCGCGCCGGTTCTGTCAATCGGCGCAGTGCTCGGCGACTCCGACGCCGAGAATATGGCGTGGAAGCGAGCGATCGGCGAGTTGGGCAAGCAGGTCGTGGCAGCGCGCGAAGCCGTCGCGAGCCCGGTCAACCTCAACGTCGTGTTCCACGTGGACGGCAAGCTTGCGCCCAACGAGTTTGTCGGCGTGCGCGCCGGGCGCTTCAGCCAAGCGACGTCCCAGCTCATGGTGCAGGCCGCGGTCGCTCCTGGCGCGGTCGATGATCGACGTTCCGTACTTCTAGGTCTACTCAGTGCAGCCGTGGATGAGGCAGAGCTGTTCGCCCGTCGGCGCGAGCTAGCAGACGACCTGAGCGCGATCCGATCAATTCTCGTGGGACTACCACCAAGCTGACCCGGGAGCCAACCACTGCGTTCTGCGCACAACTGGATCCTCGGACGGGCGGCATCCGCGGGAAGATGTGGACGTGAGCCGCGAGGAAGACTTCCGTCTCGTATGGACGCAGAGGGATACGGAGCGGTTGTGAGGAGGTTCGCGGCGGGCGCTGTCGTTTGGGTCGCCAACCCACCTTCCGTGAACGACCGGTGGGTTTCTGTTGAGCACACTCCGGAGGGAGTCGTGGCGAACTCATGGAACGGCATGCGCGTGATTCTCGACCCAGATACGTGTCGCGGGTTGTCATCGAAGTTCGCCAAGTAGTGAGTGCCCGCCAGCGGGTCCCTCGACGGACAGCACGAAGGTTGTCCGGACACCCGGGGTCGGGTTCCACGTTCGCCGTTATCCACAGGTCCTTCATCGGTCGAGGTGAGGTCGTCTCGTTCGGGCAGACTCGCTGCTATGGGTGTGATGTTCGACTACTTCGCGGCGCCGAACGATGAGGAGGCTGCAGCGACGATTGACCGACCCGGTGGCCCCGCCCAGCCGGAAGTGGTGCCTCAGGCATCGCCGGCTAGGCGGACGCTGTTCGGTCGCCGGCGGCCTGCAATAGTCTCGGCCAGTGACTCTGCAAGTGCAGTTGTTTACGACACGGTCTCCGTTAAGGGCATCGATCCGGTCGTGCAATTGGGAACGCTGGAAGGACTGCTTACGGGGCGCACGTTCGACGACGTGCTCGCTGATCCGCGGACAGGCCACGACCTAGCGATCAGAGACGGCGGAGAGTTGTTGGTGGTCACTATCAACGACGCGGTGTCGGCGGCACTGGGGACTGCCGACGAAGGAACACTCGAGCAGGTAGCGGGGCCGTGGTCGCAGACAGAGGAGTTCTGGGGCCGGGGCGACCCGACTGAACTTGCCGGGTTCTTGAAGGACCTGGCTGGACTCGCGCGCCGCGCCCAGGCGTCCGGCGACCGCCTCTATTGCTGGATCTGCGTATAGCCGTCGGACGGTCCGTCAGCGTGCTAGCTGAGAGCGGTGAGGACGAGTTCGTGGTTCCACTCATCGCTAAGCACGCCGCCGAGGCGATCGTCGTCGCTGCTAAGACAGAAGGGGACGCTGTCCTCATCGAGTACGCCAAGTCGCACCGGCGCAGCCAACAGGCCCCACGGCTCGATGCGGTTCGCCAATCGCCCGTCGAGCACCAATTCCCGGTACGCGGGCGACCACCAGGTTTCGAGAACCGGCTGCAGGTCGCGCGGGTCGATTCCGATCCAGACGCCATACGTGATCGTGTATCCGCCTGTCAGCTTCACCGGCAGAAGTGCTCGGACGAACACACCGATGCCGTTCACCTGCATCATTACGGAAGAGTTCGGGTCGGCTCCGCTCATCCAGACATCCGACTCTGGAAGAGCGTCGGCGTCGACGACCGGATCCGGCCAAACGAAGCGGATGTTACGGTCGTGCTCATTGATGCTGTGCCCGCACAGCTCGCACACGTCGCCTGAGCTCACGGCGCAAGACTATCTACGTCCCGTCTGCGCACGGGAGCCGGTCGCGGACTTAACGCGCGTAGCCGTCGACTCGTACGCTCTCTCGCCGATGTTCCCGCCCCATGCAGATGCCCCGCCCGAACCCATTCCCGATCGACGCCCCTCAACAGCAGCGCACCGCCAACCGACAAAGAAGACTGCAATGCACGCAGGCACTTTCTGTGGGTGCTCCTGGGACCGTTGTGAACAAAGGGATCGCGTGACAACCTGGTTACATGGCTCGTGGGCGTCGAACTGCTAAGCGAGACGCCGCCCAGAAGCGGCAATCTGATCAGCTCGCGCGCGAAGCGGCGGCGGCGAAAGCTGCCCAGCGTCTGGTCGGCAAGTGGGGCGGCGAGCATCAGGCGCTGAAGCGCCTCGGCGCACTGTCGACGGAACTCGAGCGACTCCACAAGCAGGAGACAGTACTCCTCCGGGAGCGCGATCAACTCGTTCGCGATCTACGTGAGACGGGGAGCAGTTGGGCATCCCTGAGTTCGCGCACGCGGCTCAGCCGCCAGGCGCTGATGAAGCGCGCCGCCTCGTAACTGGTCGTCAAGGCTGCGGCGGGCGAGCGGTGGCCACTCTGCCTCGACAGCATCCATCGGTTAGACTATGACTTAGAAGTCATACGCAAGGAGGTCCGGCATGACGGCTTCGACGCTCATCCGCGCCGCTCGCAAGAGCAGGCGACTGACCCAGCAGCAGCTCGCGGACCGTGCTCGGATCGATCAGAGCAGGGTCTCGCGGTCGGAGCGCGGGCGCGATACCGACTTCGGTACCGTCGAGCGCCTGCTCGCAGGGGCGGGCCACCGTCTGTACTCCGCGCCGACTCAGCGCGACGATGCTGCGGCCGTGGCGGCTGAGATCCGTACGCGTCTCGCGGACGGGAACAGGGAACTCGCGCTGCGGGCGCTGCTGCAGCTGAATGACAACCTCGTCGCGGAGCACGGGCTCGTCCGGGGCGTTCTCGGTCTGGCGGAACCGGAGTCGACGGCCGATCGCGCCTGGGATGCTGCGATCGCTGCCTTGGTTGCGTGGCGCCTACGTGAGGACGAGCTGCCGGCCCCGGCGTGGGTGGACGATCCCAGTCGTCACCTCTCCGCGCCGGTTGCGCTGGTGATCGATCCGGCCGATCCGACACCGCCCCTGTCGGAGGTTCCCGAGGAGTTCGCCCGTCGGGGCGTGCTCGCGTGGCGTGACACGTTCGCGAGCGTCTGACCGTGGCAACCACGCTCGACCGCGACGACATCCTGGACGGGCTCCGCGCGCTCATCGCGGAACTGCGCTCATCGAACCTCGTCGCGGGCATCCGCCTCGTCGGCGGTGCGGCTCTCGCCCTTCGCTATTTTCCGCGCGGAACGACGCAGGATCTGGACTCGCTACACATCCATCCAGGCAACGACGCCGACGTCGCCGCGGCAGCGGCGAGGGTCTCCACGGCACGAGGGTGGGATCCCGGGTGGCTCAACTTCGACGTCGAGCAGACCGGCGCAATCCCGTCATTCGGGCGACGCTCGGTCGCGTGGGAAACCATCTACGACCAGGACGGCATCGTCATCCAGGTCGCAGACAAGGAGGCGATGCTCGCGATGAAGCTGCGCGCCAATCGTCCGGGCCGCGATACCAACGACATCCGTCAGTTGTTGACACTCTGCCAGGTCACGACGCTCGACGCAGCAGAAGAGCTCTACGAAGACTTCTACCCAGGTGATGCCCTCACCGACCGTGCCGTGGCCATGGTCAACGCCATCCTGGATGGGGGACTGCCCGAGCATGTTCCCTCGCCAGGGCCGGTCGAGCTGTAGTGCCCATTCGTCCGAGTGCAGCCTCCGGATCGATGCGCTCCGACGCCGGGAGTGTAGCGATCGCAACCGGCTCCGTTCTCGCCGCTCGCTCCTTCCAGACTCCGCGCTTCGCGCTGCGCTTAGGAGCCGCTCTCATCGAGCACTCCGCTGGCCGCGATCGCTGGGCGGCTGATTGTCGGAGCGGACCGATTTGCCCACAATCTGCCCACATCTGAACCAGATCGAGCACGAATGAGACCCGCTGAGCATGCTCGAACGTAACCGAAAAGCTGCGGAATTCCGCGGATTCGGGGGCCAATCCGCGGAATGGCGGGGGAGCCTCGGCAGAATTCGATTCCCCCCATCTCCACTGCCGTTGTCATACAGAGTTGGAGCCCCGGTCCCCGCGAGAAATCGCGAGGACCGGGGCTTTTCTTGTCACGTGGACGAGGTCACGACCCGGCGATCCACACGGTGGTCTCACCCGGAAGCAGGCGTCCCTCCACCGGGCCGCTCGAGAGCGAGAGCTGCGGCCCCGCCGGCAGTGCGAACGGCTCGGCCCCGAAGTTCGTGATCACCGTCCAGCCGTTCGGGCGTCGGAAGGCCAGCACGTCGTCGCGCCCGGTGTCGATCCACTCCAGCGACTCCCCGGTCTGCAGCACGTGGCGCAGCGCCAGCGCGTCGCGATACAGCGACAGCGTCGAGGCGGGGTCGGCGTCCTCCACCGAGACCGCGGACTCCGCGAACCACGCGGGCTGCGGCAGGTGCGCGCCGCCGTCACCGAAGCCGTACGAAGACCCCGAAGCCGACCACGGCAGCGGGACGCGGCATCCGTCCCGTCCGATGTCCTCGCCGGGGCTGCGGAAGAAGGTCGGGTCCTGCCGCTCGGCGTCGGGAATCGCGGCCACCTCGTGCAGGCCCAGCTCCTCGCCCTGATAGACGTACGCCGAGCCGGGCAGCCCGAGGACGAACAGCGTCGCCGCCCGGGCCCGACGCAGTCCGCGTGCCGCATCGAGCACGGGCTCGGTGCCGCCCGACAGCAGCCATTCATTGCCGTGCTTGCGCGTGGGGCGGCCGAAGGCGTCGTGTTCGGCGTCGGGCAGGCCGTACCGGGTGGCGTGGCGCACGACATCGTGGTTCGACAGCACCCACGTCGTCGACGAGCCCGAGAGCGCGGCGAGGTCGAGGTTGTCTCCGACGATCCGGCGGAACTGGGCGGGGTCGAAGTCGGCCTCGAGCAGGTCGAAGTTGAACGCCTGCCCCAGGCTCTCGGAGCTCGCGTAGAGCGGGATGCGCGACGGCTCGACCCATGCCTCGGCCACGGCGGTGCGCGGCGGGTCGTACGAGTCGAACACCTGCCGCCACTCGGCGTAGACGTCGTGGACGTCGTCGCGGTCGATCATCGGGTGGTTGCCGTCACGGGGCATCGAGTCGAGCGCTGCCTGCGAGGGGAGCGGGTCGACGAAGTCCTTCGTGAGCATGTGGGCGACGTCGATGCGGAAGCCGTCGACACCGCGGTCGCTCCAGAACCGCAGCGTCTTCACGAAGTCGGCGCGCACCTCGGGATTCGACCAGTCGAGGTCGGGCTGCTCCACGGCGAAGTTGTGGAAGTACCATTGCCCGTCGGCGACCCGCTCCCACGCCGGGCCGCCGAAGACCGACACCCAGTCCGCCGGGGGCTCGGAGCCGTCGGGACCGGAGCCGTCGCGGAAGATGTAGCGTCGACGAGCGGCGGAGCCGCGCCCGGCGGTCAGGGCCTCCTGGAACCAGGCGTGCTGATCCGACGTGTGGTTCGGCACGATGTCGACGACGACCTTGATCCCGGCGTCATGGAGCGCAGCGAGCAGCTCGTCGAAGTCGTCGAGGGTGCCCAGTCGCGGATCGACGTCGCGGTAATCGGCGACGTCGTACCCGCCGTCGGCGAGCGCTGACGGGTAGAACGGACTCAGCCACACCGCGTCGATCCCGAGCTCTTTCAGGTACGGCACCCGCGAGGTGATGCCGCGGATGTCGCCGATGCCGTCGCCGTCGGCGTCCGCGAAGCTCCGCGGATACACCTGGTAGACGACTGCCTGGCGCCACCAGGCGGGCAGTTCGAGGTCGTGCTGGTCGGAGGAGGAGGGTGCGGGGTGCACAGTCGTCACGGAGACGCTTTCCTTTCGATTCGGGTTCGGTTCGGGTGAGGGATGACGGATGCCGCGGCCTCAGCCTTTGACGGCTCCCTGCGTCACGCCTTCCATGACCCATCGCTGGGTGAACAGGTAGACGATGATCGCGGGGGCCATCGCCATGAGATACGAGGCGAACGACACGTTGTAGTTGTTGCTGAACTGGGTCTGGAAGATGTTCTGGACGACCGGCAGCGTCTGCGATGCCGGGTCGGAGATGATGAGCGACGGCATCATGAAGTCATTCCACGATGCCAGGAATGCGAAGATCCCGACAGTGGCGCTCATGGGTGCGAGCAGTGGGAAGATCAGCCGCCAGAACGTCTGCCACGTCGTGGCGCCGTCGATACGGGCGCTCTCTTCGAGCTCCCCCGGGATCGACCGCAGGAACGCGGTGAACAGCAGGATGCTGAAGCTCAGCTGGAACATGATGTGCAGGATCGTCACGCCCACGGGGTTGTCGAGGCCGGCGAGGCCCGTCAGCTGGATCTGGGGGAGCGCGACCACCGGGAACGGGAGGAACATCGCCGCGAGCAGGTAGTAGAAGGAGTACCGGAAGAGCTTGCGGTCCCAGTTCCGCGAGATGGCGAACGACGCGAGCGCGGCCAAGATGATCGTGCCGGCGACCGAGAACGCCGTCACGAGCAGCGAGATCGTGAAGGCGCGGGGGAAGTTCGTCAGTTCCCACGCCGCCGTGAATCCGTCGATGCTCCACGGCGCCGGAAGTGAGAACGCATTGCCGTCGACGGCCTGCCCCTGCGTCTTGAACGCCATCGAGATCGTGACGTACAGCGGGATCAGCACCGTGACGGCGCACAGGATCAGCACGATGGTGCCGGGCCAGTTCACGCGCTCCATCGCGAAGCGCGATCGGGCGGGCTTGCGGGCGGAGTCGCCGTCGAGCACACGCTCGGCGTTGATGTCCTCGATGGCGAGGGCGGCTTGCGTGGTCATCAGAACACGTTCCTTCCGCGGGTGAGACGGAGTTGGAGGAGAGAGAGGATCAGCGCGATGACGAAGAAGATCGTCGCGTTGGCCATCTGGTAGGCGTAGTCGCCGCCCGAGAAGCCGGTGAAGATCGTCATCGCGATGCTGCGGGTGGCCGTGCCGGGACCGCCGTTGGTGAGGCCGACGATGATGTCGTAGGCGTTCAGGAAGTTCTTGAAGCCGAGGATGACGTTGATCACGACGTATCCCGCGACGAGCGGCAGCGTGATCCGCAGGAGCTGCTGCGTCTTGCCGGCGCCGTCGATGTCGGCCGCTTCGTACACGTCGCCCGGGATCGAGAGAAGCCCCGCGATGTAGATCAGGAGCGTGCCGGGGATCGCCTGCCATGCGGTCACGATCACGATCGCGACCCACGCGAGGTCCGGGTTCGCGAGGATGCTCTCGCTCAGCCAGGGGATGCCCCACGCCTGCCCGAGCGCCGGCACCGAGTTCGAGAACAGGAAGTTGAAGACGTAGGCGATGATGATGCCCGAGATCACCATCGGGATCACGAAGATCGCCCGCAGCCCGGTCTTGAGCCGCACGCGGGAGACGAGCCCGACCGCGAGCAGGAACGCCACGGCGTTGACGACCACGACCGTGACGGCGGCGAAGCCGAAGGTGAAGAGGTAGCTCTGCAGGATGGCCGGGTCGGTGAAGACGGCGACGTAGTTGATGAGGCCGACGAACTCCCAGTCGCCGAACCCGATGGAGTCGGTGAAGCTGAAGAAGATCCCGATGATCGCGGGAATGGTGATCGCGAGCGTGAACAGGATGAGCGCCGGGAGCAGGAAGAAGTAGTAGACCCCTTCCACGCGCCGGCGCGTGCGCGGCATCGTCGCCGCGCCGGTGCGCCGGCCGGTCTTGGGCACCGTGAGGGTGGCCGTGGTGGTTGCCATGAGTGCGTTCCCTTCGTCGCGCTATCGGCGCATCGCCAGTCGGGCCCAGTCCGCGTCCATCACGCGCAGCGTGTTCTCGACGTCGGATCCGGTCACGATGCCCTGCATGTAGTTGTCGGTGGGGATGGTCAGCGGGATCGCCTTCGAGGCGCCCTGATAGAACTTCGCGGAGTCGTAGTACTCCTTCATGCCGACGATGCGCTCGTCGGTGACGGGTGCGGAGTCGGTGGTGGTGCCGTAGCCGAGGAACGCGGCGTTGTACTCGTCCATGACGTCCTTCCGGAACAGGTAGCGCAGGAAGTCGCGCGCACCCTCCTTCTGATCGGATGCCTCGGGGATCCACGCGGCGAGGTCGATGTTGACCCGCACCCGGTTGTCGTCGGGGTCGTCGGTCATCGGCAGCGGGAACGTGCCGAGGTCGAGGTCGGGGTTCGTCTTGTCGATCTCGCCGAACGCCCACGGCCCCTGCAGGTACATGGCGGCCTCGCCCTTCGCGAAGGCGAGGTTGCCGTCGCCGTAGCCCCGGCTGGCAGCATCCGTGTTCGTGTACTCGCTCGTGAGCTGCGTCATGCGCTCGACCGGCTCGGCCAGTGTCTTCTCGAACGACACCGGCGAGTCGGGGCCGACCTCGGTGCCGAGCTCGTTCATCTCGTCGTAGAACGAGGCGACGTCGACCTCGCCGCCGACGGCGTAGTCGAACCACCCCTGGCCGACGGTCCACGGGTCCTTGAAGGTGGCGTAGAACGGCGTGATCCCCGCCGCCTTCAGCGCGTCGCAGACCTCGACGAGCTCGTCCCATGTGGTGGGGACGTCGAGTCCCTGCTCTTCGAAGATCCGCTTGTTGTAGATGACCGAAGCCGCCATCACCGAGTACGGCAGTACGCTCGTGCGACCGGGGTAGGTGGCGTACTGGTCGACCAGATCCTGCACCTCGGGGAGGATGCGGTCGGCCTCGGGCATGTCGCTCAGGTCGCTGAGGGCGCCGCGCTCCATGAAGCGCGCCATCTCCATGTTGTAGTTGAGCAGCCCGAGGTCCGGCGGGTTGCCGCGCAGGAAGCCCGCCTGCAGGTTCGAAGACGTGTCGAAGACGACCTCGACCTCGTCCTGGCTCGCGTTGTACTCCTCGATCAGATCGCGGAAGTAGGGGATCGCCTCGGGCTTGCTGAGATGGAACCTCACCTCGGCCGGCCCGGTCGATGCGCCGGAGCACGCGACCAGGGACGTGCCCAGGATCGCGAGGGCGGCGCCCGCCGCGCTCGCGCGGCGGAGGAAGACGGATGCTGCAGGCACGTCGTTGTCCTTTTTGCGTGGGTTGTGGGAACTGGTTGGTTCGAAGAGTAGATTTACTCGGCGAATCAATTAGGTGTGGACCGTAATGCTGAGGAACGCGTGAAAGGTCAAGACCTCGATGTCACAATCGCTGCTCACCCCGACGGCACTGCGCCGCGCGAGTCTGGACGCCGTCCTCGGGTTCGCCTGGGACGCCGACGCGTTGACGGCCTCCGACGTGATCGAACACGTCGGGCTGACGCGGTCCACCGCCATCGACGTCGTCGACGAACTCGTCGAGCGCGGCCTGCTCGCGGAGCTGCCGAACGCCCGTGCCGTGGGGGAGTACCAGAAGGGGCGGCCGGCTCGACGGTTCGCCTTCCGCGCGGACACGGGATTCGTGGTCGGGCTGGACGCCGGTCGCGCGCGCCTCACGGCGACGGTCGCGGATCTCCGGGGCGGCACGCGAGGTGTGAGCCATCTGGCCGCGGACGCCGCTCAGGATTCGGCGGAAGACCGGCGTCGCGACGCCGCGCGTGTCGTCGACGATGCGCTTTCGGCCGCCGGGATCACGCGCACCGACGTCGTCGCGGTGTGCGTCGGCGTTCCGGCGCCCGTGGACCGGAACGGCTCGTCGCCTCCTCACCGCGATGACTTCTGGCACCGCATGAACCCGTCGTTCGGCGACCTCTTCGGCGATTGGGCGCCGATCGTGCGGGTCGAGAACGACGCTTCGCTCGCGGCGGTGGCAGAGCGTGCGGTCGGTGCGGCCGTCGGCTACGACGACTTCGTGACGCTGCTCGCGGGAGAGCGCCTCGGCGCGGGGGTCTGGGTCGACGGGACGCTGCTGCGGGGTGCGCATGGCGGGGCGGCCGAGATGGTCGCCTTCGACCACGTCGCGGGCGTCGAGGGGGCGTGGGGGCTCGGATATCGGGTGGCCGAGCTGGCACGGCGTGCGCTGGCGAAGGGGTCGCTCCCGGCGTCGAGCGCGCTCCGTGGGCTGAACCCCGCCCAGATCGACGCCAAGACCGTGCTCACGCTCGCGGCGGAAGGCGACGCGGGCGCGGCCCTCGTCGCGCGGCAGGTGGGAGAGACGCTCGCCGTCATCGCCGGTGTACTGGGGAGCCTCTTCGATTCCCGGCGGATCATCGTGTCGGGCGCGGTCGCCGCCGGTGCGGGGCCGGTGATCGACGCCGCACTCGACGCGCTGCCGCAGGAGCTCGACCTGCCCGCACCCGAGATCGTCGCGTCCGACCTGGGCGCCGACATCGTGTCGGTCGGAGCCGTGCGCGCCGCCGTCGAGGCGGCGCGCACGGGTGCGCTCGATCTGCCCCGGTTCGCAGTCGCTAGCTGACTCGCCAGAGCTCAGCGAGCCGATCGGCCACGGTGAGGGCCTGCGCGTAGCCGGCCCGCGCCGCGCGGGGACGGGACAGAGGGTTCATCATGTTGTCGCCGAACGCGGTCAGCGAGGCGGCGTCGGGGAAGACCGTCTCGACGCTGCTTCCCTCGGCGCGCAGCTGATCGACCTGCGTCGCCAGGTGCGTACCCCACTCCACCGGGGTGAAAGATCGCCCGCCGAGAGGTGACAGCACCAGCACGCGCTCGTAGCCGGCCGCGAGGTCTGCGTTGTCGGCGTTGGACCGGTAGCCCCCGTCGATGTAGCGGGCGTCGCCGATGCCGTAGGCGAATCCGCCGGCGCAGCTCGCGGACACCGCGTCCACGAGGTCGATCCCGCTGTCGCGATCGAACACCACGGGCGCGCCGCTGCGCGCGTCGACGGCGGTGACGACGACACGCTGCCGCGGCCAGAGAGCCGTCGGAAACCGCGCCGCGACGGTCGCCCGCCATTGCGCAGAGGTGATGGCCGCGGCATCCGTCTCGAGTTCCTTGCCCATCTTGCGGCGCCAGTCATCCGCATCCGATGCGTCTGCGATGATCGCCTTCATCCGGTCGAGATGACGTGACTGCAGGCCGGGCCCGGCGGGGCGAGCGCGGGTGCCGCCGGGAGCGGACGGCGGCGGCGGACTGGTGATGGTCGCGGCGAACAGATCGACGGGGCGGGTGCTGGTGACCTGCGCCGCGGCGGTGGACCCGGCCGAGGTCCCGACGATGAGGTCGGCGTCGGTCACGTCCAGACCGGCCTCGGCGAGACCGGCGATGACACCGATCAGCCAGGCGTTGCCTGCCGATCCTCCGCCGCCGAGGACGAGCGCCCGACGCGGGACGGGGTGAGGTGAAGATGCTGAGTTCATGGGAGTCGCCTTTCGCGATTGCGTGTGGGGGCTCCCGTACGGCTATCTCGGCCGTTCGATCGTGCGCTGCGGGAGAGCACCCCATGGGGATACTGCGTTCATGGGTCTCACCTCCCGTCGTCGATCACGATCGCCGGCAAGCCTCGCACGCGGACGTGTCGGCCGCAAGTCGGCAGACCTCGTCGTCCGTCCAGGCGCGGACCGGCGCCTGCGATCGCGCAGGCGCCGGTCGGTGATCTCGGGGTGTCGCCCCCGCATGCGTGCGCGAGGCCGTCAGCGGCCCACCGCCTGGAAGTAGTGGGCCGCCGCGTACTGCGCCACGTTCAGGCCCAGCAGCTGGCCCTGGACGTCCGCGTGGTGGAAGTGCAGGCCCGCCCAGATGCGGGCGTCGATCAGCTCGGAGAGCGGCTGCGAGAACGTCTGGAACGTGCGCACCCTCGGTTCGCCGGCAACGAGCAGCGCGGACGTGCTCGTCATCTGGAAGCCACCCGCGATGACGTCGCCGAAGTGCATGCGCAGGACGGCGGCGTACGCGCCGTCGAGGCAATTGTGCCCGGACGGGTGCTCGGGGTACGGCGCCGTGATCAGTGCCGCCCACCCGGGTTCAGCGGTCGTGCCGCCGTTGCCGTCCTCGCCGGCGCGCGGGATCGCGTTCCACGGCCGCCAGAAGTCGTACGCGTACTTGTCGTTCCAGCAGGTGATCGCCGCGTCCGCACCGCTGAGGTTCTGCAGTGCCAGCAGCCTCGCGGCGTCGCCTGCGCCGAGATCGTTCCTTGTGATGAGCTGGCGCGCGACCTCGTTCCACCCGAGGACCGGCGCCCACTGCCACCACTTCGCGGCGTACGTCTGGTCAGGCGTGCGCGTGGATCCCGTCGCCCTGCCGAGAGCCTGCACCGCGTTCACCTCCGCCGCGTACTCGGGGCTGTCGAGCGCGAGCGGCGGCGCCGACTGGAACTGCGTCGCGCTCTCGACGAGGAACGGTTCGACGCCGCCCACCCAGGGGGTCGGGTCGAGGATCTCCTGCCCCGCCGTGTTGAGCAGGGGGGACCAGTGCCCTGCGCGGGGGTCGCGAACCCACTGCGACGGTCCGAATCGTCCGTCGTCCTGCCGCGCCTGGAGCATCGCATCGGCAGCGGCATGGCCCGCCGCGACGCCCTGCCTCTTGAACGCATCGTCGGCGATCGCGCCGAGCGACGTCGCGTACTGGGCATCCAGGCCGGCGAGCAACCCCGCCCTGCCGGGGAACGGAGCGATCTCGGGTGCGGTGGACACGAGGTTCGTGAGCACCTCGTACGCGGCCGTCGCCACGGCCGCCTCGACCGACGCCTTGGCCCCGAAGCGCTGCGTGAGCAGGTACGGCTGGTACTTCTTGGGTCCGATCGCGGTGACGGCGTCGTACACGGCGCCCTGCGTCATGCCCATGTTCAGCTGGTAGGCGGGCGGTGCGCCGCCATCGGGCCCGGGAACGGCGGCGAGCGTGTTCGCCGCCACCTCATTCCAATGGACGACGGCGGTGGCGTCGGCTGGTGTCGGCGGAGCGGCCGACGCCCCGGCGGCTCCGAGTGAGACCGACGCGATGAGCGCGGCCGCGATGATGGCGATGGATCGACGAGTGTTCATGACCAACCTCACAAGTGGGGATCTGAGGCACAGGCTCGGGTAGCCTGCCTCACTGTCCCACCGCATCGCGCGGCCGTCGATTGGGCATAGCCCTTAGGGAGAACCGGCGGCCTCCTCCTATGCGGGACACTCCGGCCCGCGCGGATACCCGCCGCCCTGGTCCGGGCACACGCCGACAGTGAGCAGGTAGGACTCGAGGAGATGCCGGCTGCCTCCGGCCACGGCGACCATCGGGTTCTCCGAAAGCCATACGGCGTAGACCACCGGCGACGTGAACCGCCCGCCCGACAGGAACGCGGCAGTGCCCTCTCTGAACGGCACGAGCAGTGCCGGGTGGCAATCCCATCGCTCGATGCAGAGGCGCTCCGCACGATCGGCGATGTCCGAGCATGGCGACAGCCCGGCCGCTTCGCAGTATTGCGTCGCCCACGCCTCCAGGCGATGGGACCCGGAACCGGGCCGAAGGCCGAATCCGATCGGGTCGATCGTGACGAGGGCCGAGCCGGCGGGATCCGACCGAGGCGGTGTCGCCTCCTTCGCGGTCGGAGGCGCCGAAACCTCGAGCGAGGGAGTCGGCACGGGTCGACTCGCGGAAGAGGGCGCGCTGCAGCCCGCCAGAAGCAGCACCGCCCCCAGCAACACGACCCATCGACCCCAGGCGAGCACGAGCATCTCCCCTTGGGCGTGACGGTAGACCCGCCGTCCCATGCGCACAAGATGATCGATACCACCCCGGTATCGCATCGCGGACAGAATCTGTCCGTATCCCGCGAGATGCTCATTCTGCAAGCCCGCCTGACGTCCGAAGGAGGACCGAGCAATGGCCAGAGTCGTGTGGTTCGACATCCCCGTCACCGATATGACGCGAGCGATCGCGTTCTACGAGGCGCTCACGGAAGAGAAGCTCATCCGGCTCCCGGTCGGGCCTGACAAGGAGACCGCCATCTTCGCCGCGGCAGACGGCGGAGCGGCAGGATGCCTGTTCGCCGCCCCCGAAGACACGCCGTCGCATTTCGGGTCGCGCGTCTACTTCGACGCGGGTCCCTCGATCGACGAGTGGCTGGCGCGGGTCGAGCCGGCGGGCGGAGGCATCCTCGTACCCAAGACCGAGATCACCGGCGGCCGCGGCGTGTACGCCTACGTCGAGGACAGCGAGGGGAACAGGATCGGGCTCAACGCGCCGGCGTGAGCCGGAGTCGATGTCGCGCGCATCCGCCGGTCGGCGCAGTCTGTCAGCGCTGAGAGGATTGGCTGATGACCGCAACACTCGTGGCGCGCGGCGTGGCCGGCGGATACGGCCACCGCACACTGTTCGACTCCCTCGACCTGACCGTCGCGCCCGGCGACGTCGTCGGCGTGGTCGGCGCCAATGGAGCCGGCAAGTCGACGCTGCTGCGCCTGCTCGCCGGCATCGACGAGCCGCAGGCCGGCACCATCTCGCTCGCTCCCGCGGACGCCTTCGTCGGCTGGCTTCCGCAGGAGCACGAACGCGTCGCGGGCGAGACCGTCGCCGAGTACATCGCTCGTCGAACGGGGTGCACACAGGCGACGAGGGACATGGATGCTGCGGCCGCCGCGCTCGCCGACCCCGGGCTCGCTCCGCACGGCGTCGATCCCGCCGACATGTACTCGGCCGCGCTCGACCGCTGGCTGGCCAGCGGTGCCGCCGACCTCGAGGAGCGGCTGCCCCCCGTTCTCGCAGATCTGGGACTCGATCTCGGTGGCACCCCTGCGGACCTGGCGACGATGACCGGGCTGTCGGGCGGACAGGCCGCTCGCGTCGGTCTCGCGGCGCTGCTGCTCTCGAGGTTCGACATCGTGCTGCTCGACGAGCCCACCAACGACCTGGACCTCGACGGGCTCGAGCGGCTCGAGGCGTTCGTACGCGGCATCCGTGGCGGTGTCGTGCTGGTCAGTCACGACCGCGAGTTCCTCGCGCGCTGCGTGACGCGCGTGCTCGAGCTCGACCTCGCACAGCATTCGAACCGCGTCTACGGCGGCGGCTACGACGCGTACCTCGAGGAGCGCGCGACGCTTCGCCGGCATGCGCGCGAGAAGTACGACGAGTTCGCCGAGAAGAAGGCGGACCTGGTGGCGCGGGCGCGCACGCAGCGCGAGTGGTCGAGCCAGGGCGTGCGGAACGCGATGAAGAAGTCGCCCGACAACGACAAGATCCGGCGCAAGGCGAACACCGAGTCGAGCGAGAAGCAGGCGCAGAAGGTGCGGCAGATGGAGAGTCGCATCGCGCGCCTGGAGGAGGTCGAGGAGCCGCGCAAGGAGTGGCAGCTCGAATTCACCATCGGCACGGCGCCGCGGTCGAGCACCGTCGTCTCGACGTTGAGCTCGGCGGTCTACGAGCAGGGCTCGTTCACACTCGGACCGGTGTCACTGCAGGTGAATGCGGGGGAGCGGATCGGCATCACGGGGCACAACGGCGCGGGCAAGTCGACGCTCCTGCGGGCTCTGCTCGGCCGGCAGTCGCCGAACGCGGGCGCGGCGAGCATCGGTGCGAACGTCGAGATCGGCGAGATCGACCAGGCACGGTCGCTGTTGGTGGGGTCGCAGCCGCTCGCGGCGGCATTCGGCGAGCTCGTGCCGGACATGGAGTCCGGCGAGGTGCGGACCCTGCTCGCCAAGTTCGGTCTGAAAGCGGATCACGTCGGCCGACCGGTCGACGAGCTCTCGCCGGGTGAGCGCACGAGGGCTGCGCTGGCCCTTCTGCAGGCTCGCGGCATCAACGTGCTGGTGCTCGACGAGCCGACCAACCACCTCGATCTGCCCGCGATCGAGCAGCTCGAGCAGGCGCTCGACTCGTACCGGGGGACGCTGCTGCTGGTGACGCACGATCGGCGGATGCTCGACGCCGTGCAGCTCGACCGCCACTGGCGCGTCGAGGCCGGGCGCGTCACCGAGCTGTAGCCGCGACCGCTAGCGCCCCTGGCGCTTCTTGTAGGGCTTCGGCTGGCCCTTCACGATGGGCGCACGGCCTTTGCCCTTGGAGGCCTTCGCCTTGCCGCCCCCGGGAGCCTTCGGTGCGGTGACGGGAGCCGGGGCTTGCGCGATCCGAGTCCTGGCCTCCTCCAGCAGGAGCGCACCCGCCGGGGTCAGCGACCAGCTCGGCTTGCTGCGAGTGAAGAGCGGATGCCCGACCTCCGCTTCGAGCTTGTCGATCGTCGAGTACAGCGACGCCAAGGGGACCCCGAGTGAATCGGCGGCACGCGGAACATGCAGTTCTTGGTCGACGATGGCGGCGAACCGCTGCAGCTCACTGATCTTCACTGGCGACCTTCCGTGCACCGAGGGACAGGTCAAGTCTGCCGCAGCCACCGCCGCCACTGCGATGCGCGCGCCGGTTCAGCGGCGCGCGGTGGAGGCGGCGCCCCGAAGATCGGACCATCGTCCGGGGCGCCGCCGGTCCGTCACGCGGCGATCTCCTGAGAAGCCACGTACGCCTTGCCCGCTTCTGCGATCGTCGCAGCCACGGCCGCCGGCTGCGACACCGAGATCGCGTGCGATGCGCCGGCGATCTCGTGGGTGCCACGCGAGCCGGCACGCTCCGCCCCGGCGCGGTGCACCGCGACGGGGATGTTGAGGTCCTGATCGCCGAAGACGTGCCATGACGGGATGTCGCGCCAGGCCGGCCGATCCGTCGGGAGGCCTTCCGACAGCGCGGCCTGCGTGACCGGGCGCTGGGTCGCTGCCATCAGCGCGGCCACCTCGGGCGAGACATCGGCGGCGAACTGGTGGTGGAACAACTCGGGACGGATGGCGAACTCATCGCCGCCGCCCGTCACCGGGTACGCCGTGAGTGCGTCGCCGAGCGTGCCTCCGGGGGCGCTGTTCGACAGCTCGAACGCACTCTGCCCGGTCTCGGGGACGAACGCCGCGACGTAGACGAGCCCGACGACGGCCTCGTTGCCCGCGGCTGCCTCGGTGATGACCAGCCCGCCGTACGAGTGGCCGACGAGGACGATGGGGCCCTCGATCGACGCGAGGACGTCGCGGACGTACGCCGCGTCGCCGGCGAGGCTCCGCAGCGGGTTGGCGACCGCGATCGCGCGGACGTCGTGCTGCTGCAGCTGGGCGATGACTCCGTTCCACGACGACGACTCGGCGAAGGCGCCGTGGACGAGGACGATGGTGGGCTTCTGAGCGGTCATGTCGAGTTCCTTTCGAGGGTGGGGTCTTGCGGTCTTGTGAGCTAGGACCGAGTGGGGCCCGGACTTGTGACAGGGGCCGCGTCGATGGAGGCGCACGCCACGGGCATCGGGGAGACTGGCCCGATGCCCCTCCTCGATCACCTCGGCATCACCGTGGAAGACCTGCCCCGCGCGGTCGCCCAGTTCGATCCCGTGCTCACGGCGCTCGGCATGGAACGCACCGACGGCGACGACGGGGTCGCCTGGTACGTGGACGACGAGACGGAACTGATCCTCTTCCCCGCGCGGGTTCCGGGGACCGGCCCTCATGTCCACGGCTCGGTCGGCTGGCAGCATCTCGCGTTCGCCGTGGACTCCCGCGACGACGTCGATCGGCTCCACGCCATCGCGCTGGGCGCGGGATGGAGCGCGGTGCGCGATCCGAAGCCGTACCCGCGGTTCAACGAGCGCTACTACGCCTCCTTCGTCGAGGACGACAACGGCATCCGCATCGAGTTCATGCACAACCCTCCGAAGGCTCCGGCCGGCTGATCCCGCACATTCTCCGCGGACCTGTCGCAGATCGCCGAGTCATCCGGTCTCAGCTGTGACGCGCGCGTTCCGCGCGCGACGAAGCAGAGAGGGTTCGACATGAGGATCGCTGTCATCGGGGGAACCGGACTGATCGGCTCGAGGGTGGTCACCGCGCTCGAGGCCACGGGGCACGAGGTCGTCGTCGTGGCGCGAGCGGTGGGCGTGAACTCCTTCACCGGCGAAGGGCTGGAGCAGGCACTCGAACAAGTCGAAACCCTCGTCGACGTGTCGAACTCGTCGTACACGGACGAGGCCGGTGCACGCGAGTTCTTCTACGGGTCGACGCTGAATCTCCTCACCTACGGCGCCGCCGCCGGGGTGGCGCATCACGTGGTGCTGTCGGTCGTCGGCACCGACCGGCTCGCCCGCTCCGAGGGCGGCTACTTCCAGGCGAAGGCCGAGCAGGAGCGTCTGCTGACGGCATCCGGTCGCGCCTTCTCGATCGTCCACGCGACGCAGTTCTTCGAATTCATCCGCAGCATCACGGATGCCGCGACCCGCAGTGGGATCGCGCACGTCGCCGATGCCCTCATCCAGCCCATGGCCGCCGACGACGTGGCCGCCGCAGTGGCCCGCGCCGCGCTCGCACGACCCACCGGCGGGATCACGGAGCACGCGGGACCGGAGGTCTTCGAGCTCGGCTACCTCGCGCAGCGCGAGCTCCGGTTCCGACGTGACGAGCGCGAGGTCGTCGCCGACCCCCTCGCGACCTATTTCGGCGCGCAGCTCGACCGCTTCGAGCTGCTGCCCGGCGCAGGCGCCACCCTCGCGCCGACGCGCTTCCACGACTGGCAGATCGCTCCCGGCGACGCGGGCGACGCGCTGCTGCCGTCCGTGGCGGGCGTACGCTGAGCGCGGCGATGGGAGCGGCAGACGCAATGGGCGAACACACGGAACCGGTGACGCATCAGGACGACATCGCGCTCGCGGTCACCGTCTTCGACGAGCACCGCCGGCGCATCTTCGGCATCGCGTATCGGATGCTCGGCACGGTGGCCGACGCCGAAGACATCGTCCAGGAGACCTGGATCCGCTGGCAGAACGCCGACCGCGCCGACATCCGCGAGCCGGGCGCGTTCCTCGCCACGGTCGCGACGCGCCTCTCCATCAACGCCACGCAGTCCGCGCACGCACGCCGCGAGACGTACATCGGGCCATGGCTGCCCGAGCCGGTCAACACCGACGCCGACCCCGCGCTCGGCGCGGAGCGCGGCGAGGCCCTGCAGTACGCGATCCTGCTCGTGCTCGAGAAGCTGACACCCACCGAGCGGGCCGCGTACATCCTCCGCGAGGCGCTCGACTACCCGTACGAGCGGATCGCCGACGTCATCGGCGCCACGGTCGCGAGCGCCCGGCAGCTCGTCAGCCGGGCCCGCAAGCACCTCGAGTCGGCGCGCAAGGCGGAGGTGGCCGCGGCCGAGCAGCGGCGCCTGCTCGAGGCGTTCCTCGTCGCCGCGCAGAAGGGCGACGTCAGCGATCTCGAGCGGCTGTTCGCCGAGGACGTTGTCAGCTACACCGACGGCAACGGCGTCAAGCTCGCGGCCCGCATCCCGGTGGCCGGGCGAAGTCGCGTCGCCAAGTTCGTCGCCGCGTTCTCCAGCCACTTCTGGACGGGCAAGCAGATCGGCTGGGTCGAGGTCAACGGACGGCCCGCAGCCACCCTCTCGGAAGACGGGGAGGTCACCACCCTCGTCACGGTCACGGCGGCGGAAGACGGCATCCGCCGCCTCCTCTGGGTGATGAGCCCCGACAAGCTCGGGCACGTCGCCCAGGCCGGGGCGTGACCAGGCGACCTGGCTCGTGGCTGCACCGCTCTGCGCGACCCTCGAGCTCGAGCGCCGCGCAGCACGAGCGTGCGGTGAGGGCGCTGGTCGCCGTCGCCGAGCAGGGTGACACCCGCGGGCTGACACGGATGCTGCACCCCGGCGTGGTTCTCACGGTCGACGGCGGCGGGGTCGTGGCGGCGCCGGTCACCGCGCTGGAGGGCGCGTCGGACGTCGGCGGCTATCTCCGCGGCACGCTGCTGGACGAGGAGGCGCGGCTGCGCGTGGAGTCGGTCAACGGTGTGCCGGGGATCGTCGTCTGCAGGGAAGGGCGCGTGGCCGGAGTGCTCAGCATCTGCGTCCGGGGGCGCCTGATCCTCGAAGCGTGGCTCGTCCTGAATCCCGAGAAGCTCACGCACTGGAGTTGTTGAGTGCGGGCTGTCACAGATCGACGGCGAGGAGGGTCTTAGCTGGTGAGCGCCGCCCCACGCGCTCCCTGAACGAAAGGCACATCATGGCAAAGATCGTCGTCATCGGAGGATCCGGTCTCATCGGCTCGAAGGTCGTCGCGAAGCTCACCGAGCACGGCCACGAAGCCGTTCCGGCATCGCCGAACTCCGGTGTCAACACCATCACCGGCGAGGGCCTCGCCGATGTGCTGCAGGGTGCGGATGTCGTGGTCGACGTATCGAACTCGCCGTCGTTCGCCCCGGCGGACGTGATGGAGTTCTTCACGACGTCGACGCGGAACCTCGTCGCGGGAGCGCGCGAGGCGGGCGTCGGGCACTTCGTGGCACTCACCGTGGTGGGCACGAACCGTCCGAACACGATCTCGTACTTCGCGGCGAAGACCGCGCAGGAGGAGCTGATCCGCGACTCGGGCATCCCGTATTCGATCCTGCACGCGACGCAGTTCTTCGAGTTCATCAGCGGCATCGCGGGAGTGTCGGGGAACGGCGACGCGATCCACCTGCCGGGCAACCTCGTCCAGCCCATCGCCGCGGAGGACGTCGCGACCGCCGTCGCGCGCACCGCCGCCGGCGCCCCGCTGAACGCTGACGCCGAGATCGCCGGACCCGAGGTGATGGGCCTCGACGAGATGGTGCGCCGCGGCCTCGTCTTCCGCGGGGATCCGCGCGAGGTCGTGACGGACGCCGAGGCGCCCTACTTCGGTGCGCGGATGCAGGAGCGCACGCTCATGCCCGTGGTCGGGGTCCAGGTGTTCGAGACGACGCTCGAGGAGTGGCTGCCGGCGAACCCGCCCCGCAGCTGATCGCAGGATGCGGAGGGGTCCGCGTGCCACGGGCACGCGGACCCCTCCGGCGTTGCGAGGGCTGGTCAGGCGGTCATCGCGGTCTGGATCCGCCGGTCGAGCTCCTCCAGCTCGCCGAGAGCGTCTGTCGCGGCCCACACCCGATCACGCTTGCGTCCGGTGATCTCGGTCAGGACGCCGGCGTCCACGAGCCTGTCGATGGCGGTGTACGCGGCGGCAGTCGTAGACCCGGATGCGGCGACCAACTCCTCCGCCGCCATCACGGGGTTGTCGAACAGGGCGTCGATGATCCGGTCGGCCGCGGCGCTCTTGCGCCCCGTCAGCTGGCGCCGCCACTCGTCCGGGAGCGCGCGCAGCTCATCCATCGATGCTCGGCTCGCCACCGCGGCAGCGACCGCCGACCGGCAGACGATCACGATGACCGGCACGGGATCGCCGGCGCGGTACGACGTCAGCGCGGCGAAGTAGTCGTCGCGCACGGCGAGGATGCCGCTGGCCAGCGGGATCACGACGTTGCGGGCGACGCCGCGACGTCGGAGGATCGCACTGATCAGTGCGCGCCCGATGCGGCCGTTGCCGTCGGTGAACGGGTGGATCGACTCGAACTGCGCATGCGCGATCGCGGCATGGATCACGGCGGGCACGTCATCGCGGGCTGCCCACGCGAGAAGGTCATCGAGCAGGCGCGGGACGAGTTCGGGCGGCGGGGGGACGAACAGTGCGCCCCGGGGGCTGTGATTGCTCCCGCCGATCCAGTTCTGCATGTCCCGCAGCCGGCCGGCGTAGGGCGACTCGGCCGGATCATCGCTCATGAGCACGCGATGGGCGGCGAGGAGATCTTCGAGCAGGATGCTGCCACCCTCGCCCGCCCGCTGCACCATGCGATGAAGGGCCGCGGACGCAGCCACCATGCTCACGGCGCTCGGATTGGCGCGGCTGCCGGCCAGCGCACGTGCGTAGTCTCCGACGCTGGCCGAGACCCGCTCGATCTTCGATGACGCCGCGGACTCGGTCCGCAGCAGGAACCGGCCCAGGGCGTGCGACTGGGCGCGAGCCTCCGCGTCGGTCGTCGCGATCTCGATGACGGCCCGCTCGGTCTCGGCGACGAGTCCGGGCGGCGCCTCGAACGCGAGATCCGCGATGAGCGGTGGGATGGATACATCGACGTGGCGCAGCATCCGATCCTCTCGACTGCCGCCGCGTACCGACTGACGCCATTCGCGCCTTTCGATGCCGTGCACCGGCCAAGCGCCGTTCGGCGGTGGGAGGAGGGGATCCGTGCTCACTATTCCAGTTTAGGCATTCAAAACGGAATTGGGGGAGCGCTGTTCCGCCCGCACAAACCTCCGGCTGGTGTCAGCCCGGGGTAGGGGCCTTCGTGGTGCAGTCGATCTTGGTGTCCGGCCTGTCTTCTCGTGCGTTCACCGCGCCTCGTCTCGTCTGGTTCGGCGGGGGAGCGCTCGGCGCTGATTCCTCCCCAAGTCGTCGCGACTCGGATGGGTTCGCAGTTGTCCACAGAATCAGGTTTGACCAGCGCTTTAGGGTCGTGGGAATGTCGGTGGTCCTCGGCAGGATGGGGGTATGAACTTCCCGCTGACCGAGCTTTTGAGCATCGTCGATGTGCTCGGCGACACGCTCGGTGCGCCGCTTGGTGGTGAGGCGCAGCGGGGGTTGTCGCACGGTGAGTTGGTGGCCGCGTTGGGGGTCGTCGAACAGCTGGGTCGGGTCACGGATGCGGCCCGGCTGGTGCTGGCCGGAGAGGTCGGCCGGCGTGCCGATTCCGAGTTCGGTGACGACCGGATCACCGCGCGGTTCGGGTGCGCGTCGGCGCAGGAGCTGGTGGAGCGCGTCACGTTGGTGTCCGCGGCGACCGCGCGGGCGCGGTTGCGGGACGCGAAGGCGGTCACCGGCCGGGTGACGTTGACCGGGCAGACCCGCCCGGCACCGCTGGAGCATGCCCGGGCGGCGCTGGCTGCGGGGCGGCTGAGCGCGGACGCGTTGACCACGATCGTCGACGCGTTGCGGCCGCTGCTGGGCCGGTGCACGGTCGACGAGATCGCGGCGGCCGAGGGTGAACTCGTCGCCGCCGCCGTCGGTGACACCGGGCAGCCGGGGTGTGGGATCCACGAGTTGACGGTGATGGCGACCACCTGGTCGCTGTACCTGGACCCGGACGGCACGCTGCCGGACGAGGAGTACGCGCAGCGGGTGCGGGGGATCCGGATCAGCCGCCGCGGATACCGCGGGCTGCGGCGCATCTCCGGGGATGTCACCGCCGACGTCGCCGCACAATTCGACCGGCTGCTGGACGCGCACCTGAACCCGCGGGTGCAGGACCGCGGCCCCCGGTTCGTCGACACCGACACGGCAGACCTGTCAGACGCGGCGGAGCGGGTGGGGGATCCGCGGACCGTGGACCAGAAACGCCACGACGCGTTCGCGTCGATCCTGACCGCCGCGGCCGGCGCGGCCGCGACGCCGACACTGGGCGGCGCGGCGCCGACGCTGATCGTCACCACCACCGCGAAGGACCTGGCCGACCCCGGCGGGGTGGCGTTCGTGGAGTCCGCGGGCGGTCCGGTGCCGGTGCCGGTATCGTTCGCCCGGCATATCGGCTGTCACGGCACCATCCACCGGCTCACCCTCACCTCCACCGGCGCGATCACCGCGCTGGTCGTCGAGGACCGGGTGTTCAACCACCACCAGCGCAAAGCGATCGGCGCCCGCGACGGCGGCTGCATCATCCCCGGCTGCACCGTCCCGGCCGCGTGGTGCGAGGTGCACCACGTCGTCGCCTGGGCTAACGGCGGCCCCACCTCGGTCGACAACGGGGTACTGCTGTGCTGGCACCACCACCATGGCATCGAGACCAGCGGATGGGAGATCCGCATGACCGACGGCATCCCGCAGGTGCGACCACCCGGCTGGATCGACCCGCACCGACCATGGCGCGGACCCAACCGGCTCCTCCTGAACGAACTCAGACACGCCAGGTCCGCCTAGACCACCCCGCACCCCCAACCCCACCACCCACCCGGCGCAACGGCGACACCGTGGCGCCCTGCAATGACCCGGGGAATGCCGGCGGGCGGCGTACCGCTGTACCTTCGGGGGCCGCGCACCCGCGGCCCGAGATCTACCAAGGAGCACCACCGTGCGCGCACTCATCCATTCCGCTTTCGGCGACCCGACCGAGGTTCTGGAGGTCGCGGAGCGACCTCTGCCGGAGCCGGGTCCTGGGCAGGTGCGGGTGCGGACGGTCCTCTCGCCGATCCACAACCACGACCTCTGGACGATCCGCGGCACGTACGGCTACAAGCCCGAGCTTCCGGCCTCTTCCGGGACCGAGGCCGTCGGGGTCGTCGACGCGCTCGGCGAGGGCGTCGACGCGCTGCAGGCCGGGCAGCGCGTCGCCACGGGCGGAACATTCGGCGTCTGGAGCGAGTACTTCGTCGCGAAGGCCGCCGGGCTCGTCCCCGTGCCTGATGCCGTGAGCGACGAGACGGCTGCGCAGCTGATCTCGATGCCGTTCAGCGCCCTGAGCCTGCTCGACTTCCTTGACGTGCAGCCGGGCGACTGGATCGTGCAGAACACGGCCAACGGGGCCGTCGGCAAGCTCGTCGCCCAGTTCGCCGCGGCGCGCGGCGTCCATGTTCTCGGTCTGGTGCGCCGCGATGCGGGGGTCGCCGAACTGGCCGGGCTCGGCATCGGCGACGTCGTGTCGACGGCATCGGATGACTGGCGGGAACGGGCAGCGGAGATCCTCGGCGAGAACGCTCCGCGCGCGGCAGTCGACTCCGTCGGCGGCGAGGCAGCCGGCGACCTGCTCTCGCTGCTCGGCGAGGGCGGAACCCTCGTGTCGTTCGGCTCGATGGGCTCGAGCACGCTGCAGCTGTCGGCGGGCGACCTCATCTTCAAGCAGGCGACGGTCAAGGGCTTCTGGGGCAGCAAGGTGAGTCAGACGATGGATGCCGCCACCCGCGGCGCGCTGTTCGCCGAACTGGTGCAGCGCATCGGGTCGGGTGAGGTGTCGCTGCCGGTCGACGAGGTGTTCCCGTTCGACCGGGCGCGCGAGGCAGCGGACGCGAGCGCCGTTCCGGGCCGCGCGGGCAAAGTGCTGCTGCGGTTCTGAGGTGAGTGCGCGTGGGCCGCTGCGACGCGGCCCACGCTGATTCAGGCGTCGGCCAGGAGGACGGTCAGCGACGTGATCACGCCGTTCTCGACGGTGATGAGATCGAGGCCGCGCACGACAGGGGCGCCGGCAGGCCCGAACGCCCACGGCAGTACCCCGGTCGTCTCCGAGACGTAGGCCGGTCCGTCCTCGACGAGCACGAACTCCTCCGGCGCGTCCTTGAGCAGCCCCTCCGCGCTGGAAAGAAGCGCCTCAGGGCCGACGGCCGTTCCCTCGGGGTCGGTCAGCACCACGCCAGGGGAGTAGGCGCGGGCCGCCGCATCCCGTCGTTGGGCGGCATCCCGGTTCCCGAAGACGCCGTGGAGGTTCAGGCGGAGGAGTTCTGCGACTGTGCTCATGGGATCGTCGAACCACCGACGGGGCGAAGTTCTTCCCCGCGGGTCAGTGCTCGTGGGTCGGCGGGCGCCGCGGCGCGCGGGGTGCGGGCGGCGGCGGGACTTCCTTCGCGGCGATGATCGCCCCGCGCGGGATGCGTTCGACGCTGCGCTTGCCGTCGACGACGACGGATTCGGCATCGGCGCTCAGCAGTTCGCCGAGGGCGTCCGTCGCCTGGCCGGTCGGCAGGATGTAGCGCACGACCACCCGGTGACCCGGCTCGGGCAGATTCACCATTGACCGGGCGCGTAGTCCTTGAGGAAGACGCCGAACAGGTCTTCGCCTGCCTCGCCGCGCACGATCGGGTCGTACACGCGGGCGGCGCCGTCGACGAGATCGAGCGGCGCGTGGAAGCCCTCCTCGGCGAGCCGGACCTTCGTCGGGTGCGGACGCTCGTCGGTGATCCAGCCCGTGTCCACGCTGGTCATGAGGATGCGGTCGGTCTCGAACAGCTCTCGCGCGCTCGTGCGCGTCAGCATGTTCACCGCGGCCTTCGCCATGTTCGTGTGCGGATGCCCCGGCCCCTTGTACCCGCGATTGAAGACGCCCTCCATCGCGCTGACGTTGACCACGTACGTGCGGCGTGCCGGACTCGCCGCCAGCGACGCGCGCAGCTTCGACACGAGCAGGAACGGCGCGGTGGTGTTCGCGAGCTGCACCTCGAGCATCTCGAGGGGGTCGACCTCCTCGACGCTCTGCACCCACGAGTTGGTGTGGTCGAGGTCGGGGATCAGCCCGCCGGCGTCGATGGCGGTGCCCGCGGCGAGACGCTCGAGGGAACTGGAGCCCGCGGCCATGGCCTGCTCGGTCAGCTCGTCGGCGCGCGCGGCGGCCGCGGCGAGGATCGGGTGCACGGTCACGGAGCGCTCGAGCGCCTGCGGGTGACGGTCGTTCGTGTGGCCGAACGTCACGAGCTCCGGCAGCGGACCATCGGGCAGCGGCGCCAGCTCGGCGTCGACCAGCGGCTGGTACGCGCCCGGCGAGCGGCGGACGGTCTGGGTTGCATTGTTGATGAGGATGTCGAGCGGACCGGCCGCAGCGACATCCTCTGCCAGACCGATCACCTGCGCGGGATCGCGCAGGTCGATGCCGACCACCTTCAGGCGGCCGATCCACTCGGGCGAGTCGGGAAGGCTGCTGAAGCGGCGCACGGCGTCGCGCGGGAAGCGGGTCGTGATCGTCGTGTGTGCGCCGTCGCGCAGGAGGCGCAATGCGATGTACATGCCGATCTTCGCGCGGCCGCCGGTGAGCAGCGCGCGCTTGCCGGTGAGGTCGGTCCGCGCGTTGCGCTTCGCGTGACTCATGGCCGCGCACGTGGGGCAGAGCTGGTGGTAGAACGCGTCGACCACCGTGTACGGCTGCTTGCAGATGTAGCAGGCGCGCGGCTTGAGGAGGGTGCCCGCGGTGGCGGCCGTGGTGGACGAGCTGATCGGGATGCCGCGGGTCTCGTCATCGATCCGGTCGGGTGCTCCCGTGGCCGTGGCGGCGACCACCGCGCGGTCGGCGGAGGCGATCGCGTCGCGGATCTCCCGGCGCCGCACCTTCTTGACGGCCTTGAACATCGCGGCGGTGGCACGGCGGACGGCCACGTAGTCGGGGTGCGACTCGTCGACGCCCGGCATGTGGGCGAGCACTCGCAGGGTGGTCGCCAGATCTTCCGGGTCGATGCCGCTCGGCGGCAGGTCGGAGGGGGCTGGGGAATCGGGAAGCACACGTGATTCTACGCCGGGCCGGTTCGGCGGTTCCTGTTAGCGTGCCTTCGTGAGCACCTCGAACCCGGCATCGACGTCGACGCGCAGCATCCATGTGTCGGCCGCGGTCATCCTCAACGACCGCGACGAGCTTCTGCTCGTGCGCAAAGCCGGCACGACGGCGTTCATGCAGCCCGGCGGCAAGCCCGAGGCCGGGGAGACGCCGGCCGAGACGCTGAGCCGCGAGCTGTTCGAGGAACTGGGGCTCTCGCTGGATCCCGGTGAGCTGCAGCCGCTTGGCCTGTACACGGCGGCAGCGGCAAACGAACCGGGTTTCCTGGTCGTGGCGGACGTGTTCGTCGCCGACATCGGCGACCAGGTGCCCGTGACCGACGCCGAGATCGAGGAACTCCGATGGGTCTCCCCCCCCGGGGGGGGGGGGGGGGGGGGGGGGCGGCCGCGGCGGGGGGGGGGCCCCCCCCCCTCCCCCGGCGCAACGGCGACACCGTGGCGCCCTGCAATGACCGGGGGAATGCGGGCGGGCGGCGTACCGCTGTACCTTCGGGGGCCGCGCACCCGCGGCCCGAGATCTACCAAGGAGCACCACCGTGCGCGCACTCATCCATTCCGCTTTC